>JAMCQQ010000051.1 GCA_023379515.1 Actinomycetota bacterium | reverse complement strand
AGGGCGGGATTTCTGGACCAGAAAGCATAAAATGCTGCAGTGTGAATAAGCACCGAACAGTTTTTTAATGAATCTTTTAATGAATCATAATCAGTCAAATCACCGTAGAAAATATTTACGGGCAGCCCTTTTATATTTAAATTCCCGCTGTTTTTTCTAATCAATATATTTGTTTCATAACCTGCGTTCACAAGCTTTATTGCAATATTGCCGCCTATAAATCCGGTTGCACCCGTAACCAATATTTTCATTGTTTTATCTCTGCTTTCATCTTTAGGAAAAATTCCACTTCAGAGTTTTTATTAAATCATTTACCCTTGCACCTGATATTGCGCTTGCCTCAAAACCACAGTGCATCATACAATTAGAGCACCTTTCGTCAGCATCTGTTCCATATTTTTCCCAGGAAGTATTTTCCATGTATTCCCTGTAAGTAGAAAAGTGACAATCCGTTATGAGATAGCATGGGCTTTTCCAGCCTTTTACATTAAATGTTGGGGTTGACCAGGGCATGCATTTAAGATTTCGTTTCCCCTGAAGAAATTCCCAGTAAAGAGGTGTATTATAAATTTTTATACCGTTAAGTTTTGAATAAATATTTGCAAATTTTTTATGAATTTCATTTTTTTCCATAAACAAGTCTTTTTTATCAACTGAACTATAATGAAATCCCGGCGAAACAAGCACACCCTTAATTCCCAATGACATTAAATACGAAAACAGGTTCAGGATTTCATTTTCATCAGTATTTCTGTATATTGTTGTATTTGTAATAATTCCGAAATTCAGTTTTACAGCTTTTTCTATACCTTCAATGGCTTTTTCAAAAACATTACTGGATCCTGCAAAGCTGTTATGCAGTTGAGAAAATCCATCAAGATGAACTACAATACTTAATTCTTTTCTTGGTTTTATTTCATCCACAAAGTCTGAAAGAAGCAATCCGTTTGTACACAGATATACAAAAAAATTTCTTTTTAAAAGTTCGTTTACAATTTCCTTTATCTGGGGATGGATCAAAGGTTCTCCCCCTGTTATTGATATAACAGGCGCTTTTGCCTGCTGAGCTGCGTCAATACATTCGGATACAGTTAATTTTTTAGATAAAACTTCCCTGTATTCCCTTATCCGTCCGCATCCGGTGCAGTTAAGATTGCATTTAAAAAGAGGTTCAAGCATTAACGCATAAGGGATCTTGTCTATACCTCTGATTTTATTTGAAACAATATTTTTTATTATTTTTGAAGACAGTTTAGCTGAATAAATCATTGTTGTTTTTTAAAAATCATCTTTTTTCTTTTTTAAATATTTACTATTTTTTAGCTCACTTATGCTGGAAGCTCCAATTCCGAACATTGCAATTTTTAAACCTAAAGCAACTTCCATTATATATTCCATACATTTGTCTATTGATAAATGAATATTTTTAAGCACCGGAAGTCCAATACCTGCAATGTCGGCACCAAGTGCTATTGCCTTTGCAACATCCAACCCGCTCCTGATTCCTCCGCTTGCAATTATTTTCACAGAGTTTTTACCCACAACTTTTTTTACAGATAATATGCTTTCGGCAGTAGGTATACCCCATTGGCAAAAGTCACCGGCTACTTTTTTGAAAATCCTGCTGCTGGTTCTGTTTTTTTCAACTTCAATCCATGATGTGCCTCCGGCGCCGCCAACGTCAATTCCCGATACTCCTGCTGTCAATAATTTTTTTGCAGTTTCTTCAGATATGCCAAATCCGACTTCCCGCACTATCACAGGATAAGCTGCATCCTGACATATCGTGCTTATTTTTTTTGACAGATTCTTAAAATTATGATTCCCTTCATGCTGAAAAGCTTCCTGAAGCGGATTTAAATGAAGAATTAAGCTATCCGCTTCAATCATATCGACTGCCTTGTTGCACTGTTCAATGCCAAAACCATAATTTAATTGGACTGCTCCGAGATTTGCAAAAAGAAGAATTTCAGGGGCTATCTCGCGAACTTTATATGTTTCTTCAACTTCAATATTCTCAATTGCAGTTCTCTGCGAGCCGACACTCATTGCAATTTTTAACTCCGAGGCTACTCTTGCAAGATTTTTATTTATCTCTTTAGTTTTATCTGTCCCACCGACAAGCGGTGACAGCATAAGCGGCAGTGACAGCTTCTTTCCAAAAATTTCCGTAGAAAGATCTATTTTGTTCATGTCGATATCAGGAAGTGCCTGATGAATAAATAAAAACCCTTCAAAACCTGAACTGATTTTTTTAAAACTTACATCCTTATTTAAGCTGATTTGAAGATGCTCTTCTTTACGTTTCTCGTTTGCAATCTTTAAAGCAGAAAAACTGTTTTCTTTTTTCATCATGTTTAAAATAAAACGTTTGAGTTTATATTCTTAAATTGATCAGATTTAAGTTATGTCTTTAAAATTCTCTTTTAATTAAAAAATCAACTATTTCTCTGTAATGTTTCAATTTATTTGCCTTAACCGGAAGATTTACCATTTCATTCAATGCCAGGTTGTAATAAGTCTCGGTCGTTTGTTCGCAAAACTGTTTTGCTTTTATTTTTTCAAAAATTTCCAATATTTTATAAGTATCATCATCGCTTATGTTCTCTTTTTTAAAAATATCTAAAAATTCCCTTTTTAAGCTTCTGTCATTACTTGAAAGTAAATAAACAACCGGCAGCGATTTTTTCTTTCTCTTAAGATCGTTTCCGCTTGGTTTTCCTGTTTTTTTATTATTGCCCCATATACCCAAAATGTCGTCCCTTGTCTGGAATGCAATTCCCATGTATTTGCCGAAATTTTTAAAAGGCTCCATTTTGTTATAATCCAATGTCAAGACGGCACCAATTTGAAGCGAACATTGAATAAGCGCAGCAGTTTTTCTCTCAATCATTTCAAGATAATTTTTGACCGTTATATCTCCTCTGTTCTCAAAATCTATATCCAGATATTGTCCTTCAATCATTTTCAGACAACTCTCATCCAAAATTTTTAAAACATCTATCATTTTTCCGGGAATTATCTTGTTATGTGATAACTTTAAAACTGCAAGGGTGGAGAGAGCATGCATCGCACTGCCGACATTAATTGCCTGGGGTTTGCCCCATATTTTCCATACCGTGGGTCTATGGCGGCGCATTTCATCACAGTCCTGAATATCGTCATGAACGAGTGAAAAATTATGGATTAATTCAATTGCCGCAGCGGCAGGCAGGGCAATCTTGAACTCATCACATACGGAATCGCAGGCAACAAGGGTTAAAGTTGCTCTGAGATATTTACCACTGTTTAATTGAATTTTATCACCGTTTTCATCTGCCCAACCCAAGTGATAAGCCATCATATCATAGATCGTCGTTTTGTTTTTTGAAATTTTGAAGAGCTCGCCGTCAGAAATTATGGATTTTATTTCCTCTTCCAGAAAAGGTCTGTAAGTTTCAAATATTTCAGGTAATTCAGACAAATTTTCCCCCTGAGATTTATTAACCAATTATCATTTCCTGCAATTTTCTTAGCTTATAAATTACGGAGTCGTCACTTATATGAACATCTTCGTATCTTATTGGTTCACCCTTCTTAACATCGTTTTTTAAAACCGTATTCTCGCTTAATCCAAGAGGAAGAAGGTTTTGGTCCTTTGCTTTTTGATAAAGCTCTATTGAACCATAAACAGAGTAACCGCCGATACCATCTATTGATTCACCTTTTTTTAAATCTATTTTCGCCATTGTAATTACTTCTGAAATCATCCCATTTTTAGGTGTAATTGTTGGTTCATTGTAAAAGTATGCTCTTGCGATCGATAGAGGTGATTCTATGCTCGTAAGGTGGTAAGGCCTGTATAAAAGATAATTGGGACCGTCTCCAAATAAAAGATATTTCAATTCTTTGCGTAATATTTCCTGTTCGGTTGAATATATAAGAAAAACACCAGGTGCCACATTTCCGATTGCAAAATCTACAACACCTTTTTTGTCAAGAATTCCGCCATCCTCTTTAAGACTGAAAACTTTTGTAAGATCTTCAACATTTACATGCGGGGCATGCATGCCTCTGCAATCAGGAATTATGCCTGTTGCATTAGAAAAACATGCCATTTCTACCATTGACTTTGTCCCATCAACAAATGAGGTCATCATTTTCGGACTTGTACCTTTTTGCTCAGAATATTCTCTTAGTGTGGTCGGATTTGCATCTCTGTTTAAGGGATTGTTTTTCCCTTTTCCTGCTGCAATTACTTCTAAATTCAGGGCAGTGGCAAAGTCATATAATTCTTTCAAGGCTGCCGGTTCATCTCCTGCTGCAACCGTATAAACAACACCGGAATTTATGGCCAATTTTTTAAGAAGAGGACCAACCGATGTATCGGCTTCAACATTTAAACTAACTACATGTTTTTTATTGCTGATCCCTGTAACAGCAATTTGAGCACCTGCCTCAGGACTTCCTGTAGCATCTACTATTACATCCACTTCCTTTATCTGCGACATTACAGCAAGATTATCAGTAAAAATAATTTTACCTGATTGAATAGCTTTGCTTTCGTCTTCACTACTGTGGTTTTTTGTTGAATCTTTTTCAACTACATAAATATCATTATCGCTATATCCCAGAGATTTTACTCTGTCGTAAGATTTTTGGACATTTCTATTAGCGATAGCACAAACCTTAAATGCTTTTAAACTATTAAGGTGACTCACTATGCTGCTTCCCATTTGACCGATGCCTGCGACTGCAACATTAATGGTTTTATTTTCAGCATGCAGATTATTAAGCTTTTCATTGATTCCTAACAAAAGAGCAGCTCCGTTCCATAATTGATATTTAAACTCAGGTTTTTATGATACAATCTTAAAGTATGTTTAAATTTTTATCAAGTTATAAATTTTATTAATACCTTAAGTATGTTTTTATAATATTAAAATTATTTGTGATTAGCCAAAATCTTTTAAAGCTCAAAAGCCCATAGTTTTTTTAGGGGTTTCTAAATTTGAAACCGACAATATCAGTCAAGTAATGAATATTTTCAGAAAAGGAAATAGAGTTGATTCTAATATTCAGCGCCCTAAAATTTGAATTAAACAGTCTCCTGAGAAAAATGAAAAACAGGAAAAAACTGAGCAGTGGTGAAATACTGATTTATGAAGGTCTTATCAACAATAAAGAAATATTGCTTGTAATTACAGGAATAGGTAAGAAAAATGCCAAAACTGCGGCCCAATTCATAAAAGATAATTTCTTAAATAAAGATTCCACCCAAAATGGACATAATTTTATAGAAAAAATTATAATTGCCGGTGTTTCAGGTGCTATGCACGAAAGTTTTTCCATAGGAGATATTATTATTTGTAAAAATATTTATTCTTTATGCTCAGATGATAATAAAATTCCGTTTCTGACTAATTTTGTAATTTCTGACAGGTTAAATGACTTTAAAATTATTAAACATGATTACTGTACAACTTATTATGGAAACTTACTTACTGTCAACAATATAATTGCAGATAAAGCACGAAAAGAGTTCTTGGATCCGGAATTTAGTATAGATGCTGTTGATATGGAAAGCTACTGGCTGCTTAACTTTCTTCCATCGGATAAAATTCCTGTTTTATGTGTGAGATCAATCTCTGACAATATGAAATATAGTGTATCACTATCCTATGAAAATCTGATTAATGGTGCCTTTATCAATTATCCTAAAGTAATCCGTTTTGTCCTTAGAAATCCGTCAGAAATTACAAAATTAGTCAGAAACGGAAATAATTTTAAAAAAGCATGCAGGAGCCTGCATAATTTTATACTTTCAATTATAAATATGCCCTCATCCTAATATACTTCATCTTGATACATCATTATCCTGAATGATGCTGATATAAAATCAAAAAAGCATCCTTAAACTTCAGATGCAATATCACAATCCGGTATAAAAATAAGACCCCGTTAAACGAGGTCTTATTTTTTGGTATAGCAGCATTTGAGCGCTATACCGGGACGGGCAAATCACTAATGTAAATATTTATTGCTGAAATCCCTTTCCTGTTCCACCTGGCGCAGCAGTGGTTTCAGCAGGTGCTTGTGCACTTGCCCCTATCTTGAAAGCAATCAGCATTGGTGTCTTACCCATACCTACCGGAACTATTATCGTATCTCCCTTTACGGCAGGCCACCCATTAATCGGGCCGCTTGCCTGATAACTCCAGACTTCTTCACCTGTCTTGTTGTTTAGAGCATGAATCATACCGTCAAAAGTTGATGTAAATACGAGATCATTTACAACAGTGGCAGCACCAACATTGAGGGCATTGTAATTTTTAGTCCATGCAATTTTACCGGTAAGA
>JAMCQQ010000050.1 GCA_023379515.1 Actinomycetota bacterium | reverse complement strand
TGTGTACACTTCTGATTGGTCAAGAAAAACGGCATAAATCTCTGGTAATTTTGGGAACTGAAATTGCAGTTTTTGGCCCTCACTAATAACTTTAAAATCTTCGGGACATTGTTTTTCAATGGATCGCAAATAACTTCGAATTGTTTCTTTTTGAGGAGTTCCTGACTCAGTTCTTCCAGGAGCTTTGCTGATAGTTAACAAATCGGCAATGTCACGGTAAGTAATACCAGTAACTATTCCTGTTAGCGGATTTGCTAGCGTTATAAGAGACTTTATTAAAGTTGTGTGCGCGTGTAATAACCCTTTAAATCTATTCTCAATATTTATTCGTGCTTGTTGATATGGTTCAAAATAATTCACATCAAATTCCCTTTCCCCGTACTATAGAATAAAATATTATCTATTAATGGTTAAAAAGTCAATGAAAATTTAACCTCGAAGGTTTTTTTGATGCGATCAAATTGTCCATTAAATTGTGAGATATAAAATCTATAATTGTTTTAAGGTAGTTTTAACGATGATTTTTTAACTCCATTGGTATACTATGTTATTTATAAAACAACCAACTTAGTTATTTTTATAATATGAAAAACTCGTTACTCGATAACCCATCTAGTGCAGAATCACGAGGAAAAAGAATAAGATTTGTTCGTGACCATCTTTTATCTCTTACTAGGAATGAATTCTGTCAAGATAGCGATATTACTTCTGCAGCAATCAAAGGATGGGAATTGGGCTGGGGAGGGGGATTAACTCAGCAGGGGGCTGAAAAAATCGCTAAACGTGCTAAACAACTCAATGTGTATTGCTCAGACTCATGGCTTATGCATGGCATTGGGCGAGAGGCTATTCATTTAACAAAAGATTTAGATATACAAGAGACCGATGAAAATCATATCGCTAAAGAATTACTGTTATTTAGCGAACTCCATAATTCTGTTAATGCTATTGTTAAAGATGATGGAATGACCCCCCTTTTATACCCAGGCAATTATGTTGCAGGAATAATATACAATAAAATTGAAAATGCTATAGGAAAAGAATGCATCGTTATTGATGATAACAATGATATATACATCAGAATTCTGAAGCCAGGTAACGACCAAAACTTATTTAATTTAGTTTGTCTTAATCAAAATCCAAGTCTTGTAAAAAAAGAAATTAAGAACATATCTATAAGAATTGCAGCCCCCATCATTTGGATACGTAGAGTTTTTTTAGAGAGCGACTCTTGATGGAACAATATAATAAAGACATTTTAAATCATCCAGATTTTTATATAGTTAAATTCACCAAAAATTCAAGTATGCCTTATGTTCTTTTTATTCATGGAGGTCCTGGGTTTAATTGCGGAACTCTAGAATATCTTATTGATAATAATAAATTATTTAGTTCGCTAAACTATAATATCATATTATATGATCAACGAAACTGCGGTAAATCTAAGAAAACATCTATGGTCGTTTCGCATCAGGATAATATAGAGGATTTACAAAGAATAATTTTATATATAACAGAATTTTGTGAAATTGAAACGCAAGCTTTAATTGGACATAGTTATGGTGCAAAATTACTTTTTGATTACTATAAAAAATTCTCATCATTTATCCCAGGTGTTTTTGTCTCTACAGCCAATTCTATACTTACCCCTCGACTAAATAACTTGATGCTTGATCTATCCTATTTAAAAAAGAGTAATTTGGTTGAATATAATAAATTATTCAGTGTAATAAATGATCTTGATCTTAATAAAATATGGGAAGTATCAGAACAATTAACACCCCTATTTCAAAAAAACGAAGATAGGCCATACTTGTACTGGGCAAATTTAGAGTGTTTTCATATGGTTCAGGAAATTCAAAAGCGCATTCGACTTCCCACAGATACAGAAACGTTCATTAGTGTAAGAAAAGATCTTTATTCAAGTGAATTAAATTTTCCAGTTGATATTGATACGCTTGGTATCTCTAAATTATGGGTAAATGGTTTTCATGATTTTGTTATGAACGGACATGAAGCAGCGTTGTCAAAAAATAAAAATATTTTAACTTTCTATAAATCTGCTCACTATCCACACATAGAAGAAAATAATCATTTTAGTGAGATTTTAAATGAATTTCTCAAACATTCTTAAAAGTATTGTCTTAATATTTTTTTTATCAGTATGCCCTGCTGTCATGGCTAATAATCAAATTAAAATATGCTTAACCGGGAGAGTTGTTGAAAACTTAAAATCCTATGGCCAATCATTTGAAAATGCTGCGAATCTTGCTTTAGACCAAGGTGAAAAATTTGGTAAAGTCGAGATTAAAAATTATTTTTACAATAATAGGCCTCTAGAGCCAATGCATGCTTATAAAAAAATGGTAAGTGAGGGCTGTTCAGCAATTATTGGATTTGAATATCTTTCCGATCTTTTATTGGCAATTAAAGAACAGAAAAACAATAAGATACCGACAGCAGGGCATACTGATAAAAAAAATATTAAGACAATACTTTTAAGAATGTTTGAGAAATTCATTTAAAATCTCACTAAAATGATTATTTTCTTCTATGTGTGGATAGTGAGCAGATTTAATAAAATAGATGACGTATTATTAGTTACAGAGATTAATCGTGATGAAATGTTAAAATATAAAGGGGTATATTCTGATGTCTTAAATAAAGAATATATTAAATATGACACATTCGATTTTTTAGAAAATGATAAAGAAATTTTAAATAAGTTACATACATTTTTAAATAAAAAGAAATATAACTATGTTTTTCTATTGTCGGGTGCAATCGCATCAGCAAAGATTGCCGATGCTATGAATAATCAAAATACAATATTTATCGGGACTGAGAACTTTGGGTCATCAGTAAGTCCAACTTTTTTTATGCGGCTTAATAATAAATTGATCCAATCGTATTTTATTCGCAATTTAGATTTCATAAAACCAAGCCCTGCTTTGCGGACATTTGAAAGTATTTATACTAAAAAATATCATGAACAACCTACAATATTAGCTGCATATACATACGATGCGATGCGAATGATTTTAAAAGCATTTAAGGTGGTAGGTTTCATTGATACACATAGTATATCTCAGATTAATTATAACGGGATCACCGGGGCATATATCAATAATGGTAATTTCCATCGTTCGACAAATTATATAATTTTGTCTGTCAATAAAGATGGATATAAATATGAAAAATAAAAGCCATTCAATAAAAACTATATTTATAAAAAAAATGGCATACTCAGCATTTATTCAGTTTTTTGTTTTTGGATTGATTTTGCTACTGGCAAAAGAGTATTTTGATAATAGTCAGATAGGATCATTATCGAAAAATTTAATTATAAATGACTCATTTACTACGGATGAAATCGGAAGATATCAGTTGCTGAATAATAAACACGCATTAGATTTGGCATTGTACAACTTAGAAAACGAACGTAAATTAGACTCAATAAAGTTTGTCTCCACTCAAAAACCATTGGAGAATCTGGGATCTTGTCAGTCAATTAGTGGCAATATCCATACAATTTGCAAAGCGGATAATGGTCAGTTTTCCGGTATAACTGCAATTAAAAAAGATGACCAAATACTTGGATATGTGATATCAAAAAAGCAATATAACTCGATTTTTTTAATACCTGCTTCTCATGGTCTTTTATTGATTTTAATAACGGTTATTGGAATATTTCTTTTTAATTTTCTATTTCTATTCTTATCTATGAGAAAGACCATTGCAAATAGCACAGGATAGCTCAGCAATCTTTTTTCTTCACATCAAAATAATAATGCCACTGAATTTTCGAAAGTAGATATTGATGAGTATAGACAAATAGCAACTAAATTTATTGAGGAACATAGCCAAACATTAAGCTTACAAAAGGAAAAGGCATACTATGATGCAAGAAAAAAGATTGCTGAGCAAGTTGCTCATGACATCCGGTCACCATTAGCGGCAATTAATACAGCTTTATCTGATGTGACTTCAATTTCAGAAAATAAGCGTATTATGATTAGAAGTGCAGCTAAGAGAATTAATGATATTGCGAATAATATACTATCACAGTCAAAACATAATTCTTCTGAGTTGGGAAGTAACGATTTAGATAGAAATATATTACCTGAATTAATATTTGTTGTTTTAGACAATATCGTTTCTGAAAAACGGTATGAATATCATAACTCAAAAATTGACATCCAATTAAAAGTATCACCATGTTGTTATAGTAGTTTTTCTAATATTAATCTAGTTTCTTTTAAACGAGTATTATCAAACCTTATAAATAACAGTATTGAAGCTATTGATTGTAGTGGGTTCGTGATTATTTCCCTCCGATGTGATAATAACCAGGTTGAAATTACTATTGAAGATAACGGATGTGGGATTCCTTCAGAAATTCTACCCCAAGTAACTGAGCAAGGATTTAGCTTTAATAAAAAAAATGGTGCTGGTTTTGGTTTATCCTATTCTAAAAAATACATAGGATTGCTTAATGGAAAAATAGAACTTCATTCAGAAGTTGGTATAGGTACAAAAGTTACAATTTTTTTACCTCGCTCTAATCCCCCTGTTTGGTTCTGTGAAGCATTATTTATTAAAAATCAATCGGTAATTATTGTATCACTGGTATAATCATTAATTAC
>JAMCQQ010000049.1 GCA_023379515.1 Actinomycetota bacterium | reverse complement strand
AGAAAAGCAATACCAAGAGATAACCCTGAAAAATAAGTATCATCAGGAGCAAAGGTGGTCATGGGGAGTTTCTGATAATCCTGTTTTTTTCAAATGGTGGCTTACTGTCCCCAACGTTCCTTTTCTCAGAAAAACAATGATGCTTTATAACGTTTTTATGGATCATTTACTTTGGCCCGTGAATTGGTTTATTATAACCATAGCTGCAAACGTAATTCCCTTTATAAACCCCGTTTTCTCCAGGACTGCTTTAGGTTACAATCTACCAAGACTTGCCGGTTTTATCCTAACTTCATGTTTATTTGCTCTCTTAGCAATGATTATTATTGATTTTAGAAACCGGCCAAAAAATTATTCAACAACAATTACAAGGCAGTTTCTTTTTCCTTTAGAATTTGTTCTTTTACCTGTCGCTGGTTTCTTTTTGTCCACTCTACCTGCCCTTGTTTCTCACACAAAACTAATGTTTGGAAAAAGGTTAGAATATAAAGTGACTGATAAATTATAATTTTAAGCTGTCTATGAAAACCTTAGCTAAGATAGAAAAAAGCTGGAATTTTTGGTTTTTATTTTTTCTATCTTTCATCTTTTTTTTACTTCGACTACCTTCTCTTTTTGAACCTTATTGGTATGGAGATGAAGGAATTTATCAGGTTTTGGGAATGGCTGTCAAAAACGGGCAAATGCTCTATCGTGATATTTTTGACAATAAGCCACCGTTGTTATATCTGCTTTATAGTTTATTTAACGGTGATCAGTTCTGGTTAAGGTCTATGAATTTAGCATTTGGAATTATTGCTACAATCATATTCTTTTTCCTAACCAGAAAGTTATTTGCTAAAAATTCTGCATCCTATATCGCCACTATTATATTTTCTCTTCTCTTAGCAATTCCTATTTTCGAAGGAAATATCGCGAATGCGGAGAATTTTATGATACCAATAATTCTTATTTCCGCTCTATTAATTAATAAATATAGACATCACGTTAGTTCTCGTCTTTTATTTTTTTCAGGTTTATCTCTTGGTATTGCTTTTCTGTTTAAGATCGTTGCAATTTTTGATTTTGCCGCATTCCTCCTCTTTTTAATATTTTCTCAACCACACTTTGATATTAATAGCCTAAAAAAAATTAGCAAAATCTTTTATGTTGTTAAGTCTCTTTCTCTTTTTATTGTTGGATTTCTTGCACCAATCTTATTAACCGCTTTCTATTTCGTTATGGCTGGAGCTTTCTATGACTTCTTGAGGGCAACATTCTTCAATAATGTAAATTACGTAAGTTATGGAAATAAATTTATAATTCCACAGGGTTTTTTAATTTTAAAATTAGTAGTTCTTGGACTTTTTTCTATTTTAATTTTACTTAAGAAAAACAAATTAACCGCCACGGGAATATTTATATATATTTGGTTAGCATTTTCTCTCTTTAACGCGTTTTTTTCTCAGAGACCATATACTCATTATCTTTTAACGCTCCTTCCAAGCTTTGGATTGTTAATTGGATTTTTGATTGATAATAAAAGTTGGCGAAAGCTCAGCTCAATTCTCTTAGTTGTAATTATATATTTATCCTTAACTTCCTTTCATATTTACAAAAAAAATATCGCCTATTATAAAAACTTCACTTCTTTTGCCTTCGGCAATAAAACAGTCTCTGCATATGAAGGTTTTTTTGATAGAAGAACTCCCATTGACTATGAAGTAGCAGACTTTATAAAAAATAGAACGAAAGAAAGTGACAATATTTTTATTTGGGGCAATAACGCCCAACTCTATAAATTAACGGATAAATTACCACCAGGAAAATACACAGTAGCTTACCATATTACTTCTTACACAGATGGCCTCAAAAATACGTACAGAGGATTGGTTAAAACAAAACCAAAATTTGTTATTCTTATGCCTTACATGAATTTATTTCCTTTTTCCTTATCAGGATATTTCCCCACAGCAAAAATTCAGGACATAATTATCTATGAACGAACTTTTTAAAGTAATAAAAGACGATAAAATTATTCAAAGAAGTTTTATGATAAGCGCCGGGCTTATTGCAGTTGCGGTTATTTATTCTTTAATTTATTATCGTAGTCTACCTCCTTTTATTCCTTTGTATAATCAACTTCCTTGGGGTGAACAAAGATTGGCAAATACTATTGGTGTTTTTATCCCATCATTAATTTCTCTTTTGATATTAATGCTTAATTTTTTCCTTTCTTCATTTATTTACCTAAGAAATCCGCTACTTTCCAGAATCCTCGCTATAACAAGTTTTTTAATAGCAATATTAACTCTTTTATTCACTATTAGAACTGTTCAAATTGTTGTTTAGAAATGAATAACTTTTTTAATATTACAATCTTGCCGTTCCTAGCTTCTTTTATTGCAACTGTTTTAATTACTCCATTGTCGTTAATTGTCATTCGTAAACTGGGAATTATGGATGACCCTGCAAAAAGGAAACACCCCGCCATCGTTCATAAAAAACCAATACCTCGTGGTGGCGGCATTCCGTTATTTCTAGGTATTTTGCTGTCAAGCATTATATTTTTGCCAATGGAAAGAGTGGTTATCGCTGTCTTTTTGGCATCCGTACTCTGCCTTATCGTAGGAGTACTTGATGATAAATTCGATATCTCTCCTTACGTTCGATTTATTATCAATATCATTGCAGCTATCATTGTTGTAGTTGCAGGAGCAAATATTCCTTTTATTACAAACCCCTTTGGCGGTATTCTTTTCCTAAATTCTTTAAAAATACCTTTTTTAAACGGATATTCAATCGGCTTCTTATCTTATCTAATAACAATTCTTTGGATTGTTTGGGTAATGAATATGTTGAATTGGAGCAAGGGTGTCGACGGACAAATGCCTGGAATAGTCTCAATTTCAGCCGTAATAATTGGATTATTAAGCTTGCGCTTCCCCGCGGTTGATCATTACAGTCTGATTAGTGCGACTTTATCATTTATAATTGCCGGTTCTACTTTAGGGTTTTTAATTTTTAACTTTTACCCTGCGAAAATTTTCCCTGGTTATGGAGCAACTGCTGTATATCTATTGCTTGCAGTCGTTTCCATTTTATCAAGTGCAAAGCTTGCAACAGCAATTTTAGTAATGGCTGTTCCAATGATTGATGGTGCTTTTACAATTACCCGAAGGCTTGCAGCAGGAAAATCTCCATTTTGGCATGATAAAAGACATCTTCATCATTTATTGCTAAAAAGGGGATTTACACAACGTAGAATTGCCTTGTTTTACTGGGTTATATCTGCTATATTCGGCACACTCGCTCTTTTCTTATCAAGTAAGGGAAAATTATTTGCTATTATAATGTTATTAATTATTGTTGGAGGAACAATTTTATTTTTGCAACTAAATATTGAGCAACCTGAAGATGATTAGATTAGCATTTAACACTTTGCGTCTTTTAAGACCAAGGCAATGGGTAAAAAACTTTGCAATTTTTGCTGCAATTACTTTTGCAGGAGAGCTATTTGATCGCACTCTTTTTGAGAAAGTCTTATTAGGTTTTTTTGTTTTCTGCGGTCTGTCTTCTGCAACCTACATTTTAAACGATCTTTTTGACATAAAAAAGGACAAAGCCCATCCTTTTAAACGCTTTAGACCATTAGCTAATGGTGATGTTCCGATCACTTTTGCAGTATTTCTAGGAGCAGCCTTAATAGCAGTTTCCTTAATTGCAAGCCTATTCATTACACCGGCATTTGTGGTAATTTGTCTTGTTTACTTATTAATACAATTTCTCTACTCTTCTTTCCTAAAGAGCCTTGCTGTTGTGGATATTTTGGCAATTGCATCAGGATACATTCTCAGAGTTTACGCTGGTGAATTTGCAACCGGACTTCATATTTCCGTTTGGCTTCTTTTAACTACTATTTCCATTTCGTTATTTCTTGCAATAGGAAAGAGAAGATCGGAACTAACACTTATCTCAAATGTTCAAGGTGCCAAAATTGAAGATACCAGAAAATCTCTTTCTCACTATTCAGAAAGATTGCTTGATGTTTATGCGTCGATCTTTGCTACCTCTACTTTTATTACCTATTCTCTGTTTACTTTTTTGGAAAATCCAAGGGTAATAAAAGTATCTTTTGGTATTTTACTTCCTGACTTTATACCTGCTTTTTTCCAAAGAAAATGGTTAATGATAACTATTGTCCCTGTTGTCTATGGATTAATGCGATACTTGCAGGATATTTATGAAAAAAATGAGGGCGAAAGCCCGGAAAAAGTTTTATTTTCAGATAAGCCTCTGCTAATAACTGTTATATTCTGGGTTTTACTTCTAATCTTCTTGATATATTTCGTGGGACCGTAAGAACTATTCTTTTTTGATATATTGGCTACTCACCCAACCAGCTTTACCGTCCGAAAGCTTAATCTGAACCCAATCTGCTTCTTCTGAAACTAAATCATATTGCTCACCCGGATTAACCGTACCTATTTGCGAAGATGAAACAGAATTACTTTCCCTAACTCTTAAAAAACCCGTTGGTGTATCCAAAATAGTTACTTTTGAAACTAAAGGGGCGGGCGTGAGGCTAACGACGGGAATCTGAGAAGCAGAAGTAGTTCCAATATCAGGGTTAACCCCAAGAAAAACTAATGCTTCAAGCTTATATCCAGCAACTGTTTTTATCCGTACAGTTTTATCTTTATAGCCATTTTTTTTAAGTTTTATTTCATGGTCTGATACTGTAACATTTTTAAGAAGTGATGGGCTGAGTCCTACTAACTCATTGTCTAGATAAACATCGCTCTTATCAGGAAAAGATAAAATTGAAAGCTGGCTTTCTTTTTTGTTTTCTAAAGATGACAGTGTAATTATGCTTCCTTGAGAATAACTTCCCTGACTAAAAGTTCTATCAACAACTGTCAGGACTGATTTGGTGATTTTTATTTTTTGTTCAAAAGGCTGAAAATTGCCCTCTTTTGGAACAATCCTTATTGTATATTCTCCAACGTCAAGCATGTTTTCCTGATCACATTTACAAAGAGGGGTATTTCCTAATAATTTATTATTTAAATATACCGAAGCAGATGGAGAAGCAGTAACCTGCAATGCTCCTTTCCCCGGATTTCTATTCAAGATAAAAAGGCCAGTGACAAAAATTACAATTGAAACAATTGGAGGAAAAGCAACTAAAAAAACTTTTCTCATATCTAACAATTATATTATAGATCAGCCACGATAACAACAAAAAACCGCCTTTTAGCGGTTTCCAATCCTTTGACGAATTAACTAAGTGAATTCTCTAATATCCCATGTCGCCCATTCCTCCAGGCGGCATCATTGGTTCTTTCTTTTCTTCGGGAATATCAGCTATCAGAGCTTCTGTTGTAAGAATCATGGTAGCAACAGATATGGCATTTTGCACTGCGGTTCTTACAACTTTAGCAGGGTCAATAATTCCTTCTTTAACCATATCAACAGGAACTGCTGAGTTAACAGAGTCGATCTTTAGAACGTTAAAACCTTGACCATGTGCGCTAGACTCTCTTGCTTTTGCGATAAGCTGACCTGATTCAAGTCCAGCATTCTGAATCAATTTTGCAAAAGGTGCTTCAAGAGAATTCTTTGCAATTTGAAAACCGATGATTTCGTCATGACTTGCTTTTGCTATTTCCAAATTTTTAACTGTCATCTTTTGGCTTATATCCATCAAGGCAACTCCTCCTCCTGGAACAATTCCTTCTTCCAAGGCAGCTTTTGTTGCTGCAACTGCATCATTAACTCTTTCTTTTTTATCTTTTAATTCAACCTCTGTTGCTGCTCCGACGTTAATTACAGCTACTCCTCCAGCAAGCTTTGCTAATCTTTCCTGAAGTTTTTCTTTATCAAAATCAGAAGTAGATTTTTCTATTCCTGCTTTTAACTGTGCGATTCTTGCTGATAATGCTTTTGGATTTCCCTTACCTCCAATTATTCTTGTGTTTTCCTTATCTGCCCAGACCTTGTCTGCGCGACCACAGTCCTCTAAGGTAACACTGTCAAACTTTCTCCCCGTGTCTTCGGAAATAACTGTTCCTCCTGTTAAAATAGCAATATCTTCAAGCATTTCCTTTCTTCTATCTCCAAATCCCGGAGCTTTAATAGCAACTGCATTAAAAGTTCCTCTTAATTTATTGACAACTAAGGTAGCTAAAGCTTCTCCTTCTATTTCATCTGCAATAATTACTAAGTTTTTTGAGACTTTAAGGAGATTTTCCAAAAAAGGAAGTAGTTCATTCAAAGCAGAAATCTTTTTATCAGTTATGAGAATATACGGGTCCTCAATTTCTGCATCCATCTTATCCGGATTTGTAACAAAATATGCAGAAGCATATCCTTTATCAAATTCCATTCCTTCTTTATATTCAATTTCTGTTGAAAGACCTCGTCCTTCTTCGACGGTAATGATTCCATCTTTTCCAACTTTTTTTAAAGCCTCCGCAATTAAATTACCTAACTCTGAATCACCAGCTGAAATTGTCGCAACATTTGCCCAATCCGTAGATTTCAAATCTTTACGCATTTTTTTTAGTTCTTCAACCACAAATTCGCTTGCTTTTTCTAAGCCTCTCCGCATTATCATTGGGTTTGCCCCTGCAGTGATCATTTTTATTCCCTCTTTAACTATGGCTCTTGCTAAAACCGTAGAGGTTGTTGTTCCGTCTCCTGCAACATCTGCTGTCTTAGAAGCAGCTTCTTTAACCAGCTGAGCTCCCATATTTTGGAATGGATCTGGTAGCTCGATTTCTTTTGCAACAGTTACTCCATCGTGGATAATGCTTGGTGCCCCCCATTTCTTATCTAAGGCAACATTTCTGCCTTTCGGACCCAATGTTGTTGCAACAGCATCTGCTAATTGATCAACGCCTTTTAGCAATGCTTCTCTTGCGTCTTGGTTGTAAATAATTTTTTTTGCCATATTACTCAATAACAGCCAAAATATCTTTCTGTTCTAAGATTGTCCATTCTTCATCTCCAACTTTTACCTCGTTCCCGCCCCATTTTTTATACATGACTTTTTGGCCTACTTTGACTAACATCGGTAATTTTTCTCCTTTTGGAGTAACTTCTCCTGGACCAACTGCCATAATTTCTCCAACTTGGGATTCTTTTTTCGCGGTATCTGGCAAAAATATTCCGCTAGCAGTTTTAGCTTCTGCTTCTAACGGTTTAATAAGAACATTTCCGAACAATGGTTTTATTTTTTTACCTATCATAAGTCAAAAAATATCACTTGAAGAAAGTGACTGCCAAAATTTATACAATAAAAGATTGTGTTCTGTCAATAACCTATAGTTAAAACCCAGGACTTGACACATCTGCTTTGGGTACTATACGATAATTTTAGATATAATTATGTCTATATTCTCAGGCAAAAAGATTTTTTTGCTCGGATTTATTGTTGTATTGCTTATAGCAATACCCCTAACAGTATATCTCGCACGGCAACAACAAGAAACCAGAAGTGGTGCTGCGCCTTCAACTACGCTTTCTCTTACTCCAACCGCTCAAACAACAACGGTAGATCAAACTGTAAGTTTTGATATTATGGTAAATCCTGGATCTAATCAGGTTTCTCTGGTTAAATTTACTTTAACTTTTGACGGAACAAAAATAACACCTATCGACTCCGGGTTCGTGGCAAATACACAAGCATTGCCAAATGTAAGTAGCGGACCAACTTATGGAACAAATAGTGTTGCAGTAACGCTTAGAGTAGACAATCCGCAACAATCTTTAACTTTACCGACTAAAATTGCAACTATAACTTTTAGAGCGGTGGCCCCGACAGAAGGAGTCCCTACAAGAATAACTTTTACAGACACTTCTGTAATGTCTTCCGGAGGAGAATCATCGTTTAATGAGAATGTTTTCTTAAGCTCATCTCCTGCGACAGTAACAATAGACGCAGGACAGATTACACCAACTGTCACACCAGCTGCTACTGTTACTCCAGCTCCTACTGTTACGTCTGCGCCAACACAAGCAAATGTGGTTCCAACTTGTTCAAGTTTAACCAGTGACGTTTCTTCAGGATCGGCATCTCTCACTGTTAACTTTACAGGGGTTGGTAGTGATTCCGACGGAACGATAAGCAAGGCAACCTTTAATTTTGGAGATGGGACAGTTGAAGATTCTACCGATGGGCAGGGAGTAAATACTAATTCTGCCACGATAACAAAGTCTCATATATTTAATTCTGCTGGAGCATTTACAACAAATGTGGTATTTACTGATAATGGAGGCGGTGTAAGTACTCCTTCAAGCTGCACTCAAGTTATTAATGTTGCTGCTGGGACAATAACTCCTACTACTATTATATCTACTGCGGCTCCAACTGCTGTGCCAACAGCTTTACCCCCAACTGGACCTGAGAGTCAACTGTTGGCAATAGGCGCCTTCGGTGCAATAATTTCTGTTATTGGAGTAATTTTACTATTTGCTCTCTAATCTCTCTTTTCCGATAAGAGAAAGAAGTGCCTCCGGAGGAATCTTTATTTTTGCTGATCCAAATAGTTTTGATTTACCTTTTTTCTGCTTATCTAGTAGCTTGTCTTTCCTAGTCCTATCTCCTCCAGACATTTTTGCCAGAACATCTTTTCTAAAAGGTGGAATTTCCGACTTAGCAATAATTCTGCCAAGAGCTTTTGCTTGAATGACTTGTCTAAACTGTTGTTTAGGAAGAATTTCTTTAAGTTTTTCAACTTTTTCTCGTCCCAAATAATTTACTTCGTCCTCATAAACAAGCTCGCAAAGAACATCAACCGGATTATCA
>JAMCQQ010000048.1 GCA_023379515.1 Actinomycetota bacterium | reverse complement strand
AATAATGCTTAAGTTGAAAAAAGTAAAACCATAGTATCCGGAGGCAATTATATTTGAAAGCATTTAAAGATGGTTGCAGATAGGGTATTCTTAATAACTCCGCAAAATACAATTGTTACTTCTAATGAAAAGGAAATATTAAGAGAAAAAGGTCTTTATAACCAATTATAGTCCAGGAGATGGATGATATTCCTTAAGTTGAAAAAAGTAAAACCATAGTATCCGGAGGCAATTATATTTGAAAGCATTTAAATATAAGCTGGGAATAATAGGTTGCGGTAATATGGGTGAAGCTATATTAAAGGGTATTCTTGACTCTGAATTCTTAAAATCAGTTGAGATATCTGCTTTTGAAATAAATCAAGAAAGAAAAGAATATATAAGTGAAAATTATCATATATTATTTTCCGGTAACCTCCGGTCTCTTGTAAAAAATTGCCAGTATATTTTAATTTCTGTAAAACCGCAGAATATAAGCAGCTTGCTTGACAAATTAAGAACCTATTTTGATTATAGACGAAATGTTATTATAAGTATCGCTGCAGGGATCTCAACAAGCTATATTGTTCATAAATTGAAATCCAGCGCACCTGTTATCAGGATCATGCCGAATACACCGGCCATAGTTAAAAAAGGCATGGCAGCGATTAGCAGAGGAATTTATGCAGCCGAGAAAGATCTTGAATTTACTAAAAAATTAATGGAAAGCTTAGGAAATTTCATCATTATCGATGAAAAATTTCAGGATACGGCTACAGCAGTCAGCGGAAGCGGACCGGCATATTTTTTTCTCTTTTGTAAATATTTGGTCGAAGCTGCCGTAAAGAATGGCTTAAGCCAGACAACTGCAGAGATGCTGGCAGTTAATACTATGGTTGGAGCAGGAGAAATGATGCAAAAATTTGAGATGGATGCAGATCATTTAATAAAGATGGTTGCTTCTCCGGGTGGGACAACAGAGGCCGCATTAAACAAATTTATTGAAAATGGTCTGGAAAATATTGTGCTGGGTGCGGTTGAAAGCGCAATAAAAAGGTCAAGAGAACTTCAGGGTATTTTGGAATAATTTTAATAAATTTATTATCTTATTATACATGGAGGAAAAATGGATAAAAATGCTGAATTTATAAGAAAAAAAGAATTTCATATAATTTTTAAGGGATATAAACCGGAAGAGGTTGATAAATTTTTGGATATTGTCTCAGTGGAATTTGACAGGTTGATAAGAAAAAACAAAGAGCTTCAGGAAAGCCTTGACAGACTTAAATTTGAAAGCAATGAAGAAGAAACAGATATTAAAAAAATAATTCAGGATGCTTTGGTTTCTGCTCATAAAGTTGCTGAAGAAATCAAAGGTCAGGCAAAAAAAGAAGCCGAAGAAATTATTCAAAAACGAAAGTCAGAAGAAGAAAGGTCATTAAGTGATACTCAGGTTAAAAAGCTTCAGCTTGAGGAAAGTATGATAATTCTTCAGAGCAAATACGAGGAATTTAAAGCCAGGATAAAGAGGATACTGGATGATTTCGGCCAGTTTATAGAAAAAGCTGAGATAGAAGATCATCAGGCGGAAACACCCGCAGTTGAAGAAAGTTACTTTCAGTCCACTGATGTTTTGCCGGCAGAAAAACCTGCTCCTTCTGAGCCTAAGTCTTCATCTGATGAGGCAGTCCAGAATAAAATAAGTAAAGTATCCTATTTTGGTGGTTTTTCATTTGAACAGAAAAAGGATAAAGAGCCAACTTCAGAAAAAAATGACGTGGAAAATGAAATAGCTTCGGTGAAAGAGGCAGAAGGTAAATACTCCGATACCGAAGAAAAAAAGACATTAGAGGTTGAAACTCCGGATACGGAAAACCAGCAGGATCCCAGCTTAAAAAGGCAGAGAAAAAAAATAGACATAGCCAATCCTGATATAATTGAAAATTTCTTCAGGACTGATGAAGACAAAAATTATTAAATTAATTGTAAAGCCGAATTCTGCAAAAAATTTTATAGAGGGTGCTTACCAGGGCAGGATAAAAATAAAAATAGCCGCTTCACCCCAAAAAGGTAAGGCAAATAAGGAACTTATAAAATTTATCGCAGAAAAACTTGAAATTCCAAAGAAAAATATAAAAATTATAGCAGGCGAAAAATCTCACCTGAAAGTCCTTGAGATAACTGATCCAAATAATGATAATTTAGCTACAAAGCTGCTGAATGAAAACAATACTTCTTGCAACTAAAAATAAGAACCTGATTGATGATGTAAACCATGTTACCGCCAGTAAATATTACATTGTTTGCCTGGATGATCTTAAACTTCTGCGTCACTATACTGAAGAATTCATGCCATCCTATCTGATAATATCATCGGAATTGGAAGATTTTAAGAATGCTCTTCATTATATTAATAATAATACTAATTGCGAAGTAATAGTCACTGGAGCAGAAAGGACCGATGCTCTAAGAGGCAATTTATTTATTAAAGATTTCAATAAAATCGAAGATTTAGACAAAGTTCTCAGAATAATAGATAAAATGGATAGGGAAATAAAAATAAATGATAGCAATGAGATTAAGTTTATAAACCAGCAGGTCCTTTCATTTTTTTCAGTACAAGGTGGATCAGGTAAAACCAGCCTGGCCTTTAATTTTGCTTGGCATTTAAAAAATCTTAAAGATGTAAAGATTTTACTGATTGATTTAAATTTTGCACAAGGTCCTTCAGACTTGGCCTCATGTTTGAATTTGCCTCCGGTTCCCAATTTAAGCCTGTTCATAGAAAAAATCAGCCAGGGCTACGAAGCTCTTGCAGAATCAATTACGCAACTTGGCAGCTTAAATATCGATATACTTCAACCTCCTTTAACCCTGCATCAGAGTGATAGGTTTGATATAGATATGCTAGATCGGAAGAGCACAC
>JAMCQQ010000047.1 GCA_023379515.1 Actinomycetota bacterium | reverse complement strand
TAATTATTACTACACTTATCATATTAGAATTTGTTTTTAATTTTTTGGAAAAATTTCTTAAACGTATTTTTAGATAAATTACCATATTTAAACCAGTAATCTATTTCAACTCCAGATTTTTCGCTTACTTGCTTAAATTCTGACAGAGCTAATTCCTGAGACTTAAATCCTTCTGCCTCCCAAATACGAAGATACACTATCATAAAAGAAAACGATTGAAGCAAACTCAAAATTAAACCATGCAAACCATCTTTAAAGCCACGGTTGGCAAAGAACCTGCTTAAAAATTCACTTAAAGGTTTTTTCAATAAATCTTTCCAGTCAAATTTATATTTCTCTTCTCTTAATTCATCTGCTTGTATCTTAGTATATCTCATCATTCTTTCTAAAAATTGCAAGATAGAATCATAGTGATGATGGATAATGGCCCAATTTTCCTCAGCAGCAAGGTCTAATCCTGTCCCTAAGGCCTCAGGTTGCCTGTGGATTTTACCGGTCCAACTTACTTTTCCTTTCTTAAAAAACCTGATATTGTAATCAGGCCACCACATAGAAGCTTGCATAAAGTGGCCGAAAATTAAATTCTTTCTTGGTAATCTTACATAATCTATTTGTTCCATCTTTTCAGAAATTTCCTGTAATCTTTTGGCCAGGCTTTCCGGAATTTGCTCATCCGGATCTAAGACCAAAATCCATGGATTTGAAGCTTTGGAAACAGCGAAATTCCGGGCAAGCTCCACAAACTCTTCTTTCTTATGGAAAAATATTTTTGCTCCCAACTTTTTTGCTGTTTCAACAGTTTTATCATCTGAATGCATATCACAAACAATAATTTCATCAGCCCAATCAACCGATTTAATAGCTTGTTCTATATTTTTCCCTTCATTACAAGTATTGATGACAACAGATATTTTTGTCTGCATGTTTAAATCTTACCAGCAAAATGGAAGCAAGTAAAATTCTAATTAGAAGGAGAAACAATCAAAAGGGCTAAATTACCATTTGAAAGGTAAATTTTTTTCAATATATCTTCTTTTTTAAGATCTTTCTCGGACAAACTCCAAGGGCTTCCAATAAACAAAACACCTTTTTTAGTTCTATCAATAGTCCAATTAATACGCCTAAAAGTAAACTTATCAAAGCTGAAAACCTCATTCCCGTGATATTTGATGATTTGCTGAAAGCTAGAGGGATCATATTTAGAATAGAATAAAACATACATATGTGGGATATTAACAATATCTTGAGCTTCTATACCCCTGTATGGATCATATACAATCTCACTGTATTTATCCTTATTTTCCAGCGCATAAATAACACTCTCCTTAGTACCCTCCATAAAGGCTTCTCCTTTTTCCAAAGGAAAATGCACAGAAAACACCAAAAATGTTTGTATTAATATAATTCCTACAAAAAATATACTGGCGCTTATTAAACTTACCTTTAATAGTTTATTCTTAATATTATTTATTATCCGGATAAAAGATACTGTACCAAATGAGATTATTACAAGCAGCATCGGCAATATAATTAAGCTCCTGCCAGTACTTTGTTCATTATTTGTTAATGAGGCAGGGATAATCCCCAGCAAAAGCCAGGCCACTATAATCCCCTTATTTTCTATTTTTTTCTTTACGGTCTCAACTATTCCAAGTATAAACCACGGCAATTCATAAAGATATAATACCCCTGTTCCCAAAGTACCAGTTGTTGTCATAGTTAAACCGTTAAAGAATAGGAAAACCGGCTGAAAATAATTCAAATATCTCTTAGCCCAAAAAAAGAAAAGCAGAAATATTTCTCCTGGCCTATGAAGATGATCCAATATTACGTATCTGGTGTAGTCTATATCTTGTGATAAAAATACCATGCCCGCCCTGACATTAGCCCCTTTAAATATCGACAGATAGATCAAAGGTAAAATTAAAATAAAACAGGTAAATATAAAAATGATTAAATTATTTCTTTTTTATTTTAGTTTTTTCCAATTAAAAAATATAATCAATAAAACAAGCATTGGTACAAACAACCTCTGCGAATGATATGTATACATAGATAAAATTAATGTTATTCCGGAAAGAATTGCCCAGATTTTTCTACCTTCTAAAATTCTTTGAAAAAAATACATTCCTAAAATTAGGAAAAATAATCCCATTATATGATCGGACGCAAAACGCGAATAGTAAATATGCCAAGGAGAAATTGTTAAAAGAGCTGTTCCCACTAGTGCAATTTTTCTATTCTTGATTAACGATGATAGGAAAAAAAAGAAAATCGGTATTGTTAACACTCCAGCTAATGCAGTTGTAAATCTCACACTAAACTCATTTAATCCAAATATTGCAATTGGAAACACTAATGAATAAATTAAAACTGGATTTTTATAGTCTCCTACCGATCTAAAAGAAAGAGGCATGAATATACCATTTTCATCATGTCCTGTCTTGAGTATTGAATAGGCGCTGTACCCATAGGATACCTCATCAATATTTAAACTATTAGGGTTTTTTGTATTACCGTAAAACCGAAGTAAACCCCCTATTACAGTTAACAACATTACTATAAATATAATTTTTTTAGATCCGGTCATTATTTATCTATTTGCCAATATACATTTTCATAATAGCGTTTAAACCTGGGGTATTCACGAAAATTTATATCAGAAACCGTTACTATTAATTGAGTAATTAATAATACTGAGCAAAGAACTAAAATAACAATATTAATTTTATTTTTTTTATCATTAAGCCTTTCCAGTCCATAAATAATCATAAAAATGATTATTGGCTCAAATAATATAAGACGGTTCAAATCTACAATTTTTTTTGATAAAAATGATGGAATCACTAAAACTAAAGAAAGTAATAATACCTTTTTTAAAGTTTTTGAAGCAAGCGCTAAATAAACTCCATATAGAAATGGAATTAGTAGACCTAAATAAACTGGTGGCGCAAAAGAGAATCCTACCAATTTTTCTTCTGATGTAAAAAATGTAGAAGGGAAAATGTTTTGTGTAAATTTTAAAACCATATATCTAGAAAGATAAACATATTTATTTTCACTAATTTTAGAAAATTTACCAAATCCTTGTTTTTCCGACTCCCCTCGAAAAACATTAAGACCGTTTATTAATCCTGGATCAGATAAAAAATTAATCTCGTTACTGATGATATTTCTTAAACCTAAGGGATTTCTAAACATTAAAATAATAAGCGGTAAACAAATTACTAAAACTAAAGTCAAGCTTAATTTAACTTTGCTTAAAGGAATAAATTTAAATATAAACAGCCCGCAAATAAATAAAAGGTAGCTAAAAATAAATATTACCGAGGAATATAAAAGAAGTGCGCTACTTATTACAAATATAGCTCCACCCGTTTTCCGTTTATCTGATTTAATCAGATACAAAGATAAAAAGATTATTAATATTAAACAGAGGAGATAAATATAGAAAGATCCTAGAGCAACCGAATAAACAAACCACGGAGAAATAGCAAAAAATAATGAGAATAAATTCGACCAAATTTTCTTAAAAATTATCTTTCCAATTAACCACATCAAAATAAGATCTACAAAACCAAAAACATATATTGACCAGATTGGCAATCCGATATAGAACCCGAGAAGATCTGAAATCAATAAGGGCTGTTTACTGAAATGCAAAGGAGAGATTGCTCTGCAGATTAAAGCCGTAAATAATATGCTTAAGGAAAAAACCAGCAGAAGAAATTTATAATCCTTGCCTATAACCTTATTCACTTAAAAGTCCTATTTATAATTAGCATCTGTAAATCATTTTTGCTATTTATAATCTCACTATCGTTAAGATACTTTAACGCCTCGGGAAGCCCTATATATAAAACAGAACCATCTAATTTTTTTATAAAATTTTGAGTATCCTCATCAGGAATAAATCCGATATAAATATTATCAAACTTTTTAAATGCTGAATTTACAAGTAAACTTCTTTTTTTATTCTGGGATATTATCAATTCCGGGTTTAATTTTGCATATGCACAATAAGCAAATTCTATATCAATTATTTTATCCGACAGAATGATGTAATTATATTTATTTTTATTTTCAATTGCGAATTGTGATGCTATTTTTGCAGGATAAGACCAAAAATTACTATACTCATTTGGGGATAAGAAATATAACTTTTGCACAAAGAAAGCAAACTGAATAACAAAAAGGGTAAGGATTAAATACAATAATAACTTCTTTTTATACTCTATTATAGTTACTAATCCTAATGCAGAAAGTATTATAAGAGGGGGCAACATAAAAGAACTTCTTAAGGCATGGGGAAGATCAATAATAGCTGTAGGAATGGGTGATAATAAAATCCAAAACAACAGAAAGATAATAATTTTCTTTTGCCTTTGCCAAAAATTAGAAAAGCCAATAAGAAGTAGTATTATTTCTGCAAAATAAATTTCTCCCATAGTTACCATGTTGTGACGCGGATTTCTATCACCGTGCAAAATTAAAAAATCCAAAGAAAAATTTTGTAAATAATTTTCAATAAAAACCTTTATATATTCTACAGGCTTATTATGAAAAAATTTAGAAATTAAGTAAGGCAGGTTTGTAACGTGTCTTTCAAAATTTATTTTTTGTTCAATTAAGACCTTTATTTTACCCTGAGAAAAAATATTTATATTGGAAAACCGCGCTTCTGACCCGCCAATAAAAGTTTGACTTAAAGATATTATTCCTAATATTGCTAATATAATAACTCCGCTAATGAAATATTTTTTACTAATTGCGAAAACTTTTTTCTCGCTCTGATACCACAAAAGTAAGGGTAAAAATAATAGTAAACTTAATTTATAAGTGGGATATGTATGCAGCACTAAACCAAAAGAAAAAGCAGAAAAAATATATAGTATCGGTTTTTGCCTTGCTACAATGAATAAATAAGTACCCAGTAGAGCCAAAAATAGGGCAAAGTGAGCTTCAAAACCTCCCCTGCTTAATGATATTTCCCAAGGCGAGACTGCACCAATTGCTGCAGCTAAAAGTCCTAATTTTTCAGAAAATATTTTTTTCCCCGTTAAATAAAGCAGTACTAAAATTCCCATCCCTGATAATATAGACAATGCTCTTACTCCCAAGGCAGTAGGTCCAAATAATGCTACAAAAGGAATAGATCCATAGACATATCCGGCAGGCCTACCGGCTCCCATAGCAAAAGTCAGAGGTAAGAAATTCCCTAACTGATCATGTCCTGTTTTTGATAACGAATAAGCATCAAGCGCAATGGTCAATTCATCTCCATATAGCGAGGGGGGGTTATTATTTATTGATACAATCCTAAAACATAAACCAAAGAATAATATCGTAAGTAAAATTAGTAGGTTTTTCCGGAAATAAATCTTTGTTTTCATTACTTTACTTTAAAGATTTTTGCATCTTTGTTTTCAAAAATCAGACTTACATTTAATAAACTGCTGTCTGTCGCAATTTTCTGATTCCAAGCAAGATAGATATAATCAATTTTATTTTTCTTTAGAAAATTATTCATCTTATGATAATCTGTGCTTTCAAAAACTTCAGCTCTATCTTGTAACAACTTAGAGACATCATAATTCATGATGATTACTTGTTCTTCGTCTGAAATTAAAGTTCTTTTTTTTGAAAAGCTGCATACATATCCCGTATCATACCAGGCATATATGGGAATGGGCGGATTGCGATATTTATCTCTTTCGTATTTATTAAAGGGGACGGTTAAAATTATCGAATCATCAGATCCTTGCTTTTTCAGAAAATCTAAAGCTGCAAGTTCTTCATAAGAAACTTTGGAAAGCGGGGGGTTTGAATAAAATTGCCAAAGCAATCCCAATTGAGTTGGTATGGCCAAGATAATGATTATTACTGAAATAATAATTTTTAATAATCTTTTCTTTACTAACAATAAAATTTCAGCAACAGAAATGGCTCCAAGAAAACCGAACAGTAATAGAAAGTACTGATTAAACTGTATGGTATTCCAAGCAACACCTTTTTGTAAGAAAAACACAGGAATGAAAAATGCAACTGTTGTTATAGCGATAAAAAATAAATTAAAACTATCCTTAAATATATTTTTTCTTACCTTATTTGCAAAGGTCCAAAAACCTAAAAATCTCATTCCTAAGTTTCCAAAAAGAAAAATAAAGAATGCCATTGCCTCAACTTGTATGACCCGTTTGAAGTTATGGTCTGCTATATATGTTTGTCTCTTAAGCTCTAAATCAATCCAATTTAACCTGTCTGAAACAACTACCATCGTCCTGATAAACCACCATGGCTGCCAGATTAAAAAATCCTGAGAATTCGCGCTATTGGGCAAATATATAATAAGCGAGACAATAAGAGTTGATAAAAAAAGTAGAATTGTTTGTATTATCCGTCTAAAAACCAATTCCAAAATTCCCACTAACAACAATCCTCCCAGAATCAAAACACCTGCATATACTTTAAACTCTATAATAGCGCCTCCTAAAACTGCGCAGAGCAAGAAATAGATTAGTCTTCGGTTTGTAAGGTACTTCAAAAGAATAAATAGAAAAGCCGTTATAATAATAAATGCACTGGCATGCGGAGGATTTCCTAAAACAGACTGCGTTTGCGATACCCAAAATATTGACTCACCCCCTAAGCTTTTGTGTGTAGGAATATATAATAAGTATCCAAAACTTCCGGCAAAATAAGTAAATATCATTGCCCAAATTCCTGCCAATTCTGATTTACTCCATGCTTTCACAAATATAAAACCAGAGAGTCCTAAAAGAATTGCAAATACCGTTGGCATAAAGCGAAAATAAATATCCAAAGAGGAAAAACGAAACATCCTACCAAATTCAGACATCAAAAGATCCACAAAAAAATGATAGTTTTGTAATTTCGCACCTGCTAGTTCAGGGTTTTGAAAAGGAAATGCTCCCAGCTTCATCCTCTCCATCAAGGCTAAATGCCAAACCCCATCATGACCATGAGAACTATAAAAATAAATTCCATCCTGATAAGGAAATCCTGACGGAGCATTAACTGCAACCATTCCGATTATTCCAATAATAAAAACTAAAAGAAATAGATACTTATGAGAAATCTTTACCCTAACGTCCTGAAAAACTTTTTTGTACTTTACCAGCAACCATACGCCTGCAATCGGAAAAGCCCACATTAAAAACCGTAAATGGACTGCTGCCAAAATATATGCTGATAAAGTAAAAACTACTAGCCCAAAAATAGTATAAATAGTATATTTTTCAAGATCATCTAAATCAGATAAGAATTTTTTTAGAATCACAAATCCTGGTAACGTAAAACAAGCTGTTGCTAAAATTAAAAAAATTGCTCCTAAGACAATCCGCAAAAGAATGTTAATAATCATAAGTTGCTTAATTTACTTTGTATATCACTATCTCTTCATTTTCAAAAATATTTTTTACAAATTTGGTACCTTCTTCAAGCCTTATATTAAATATCTTTGGTAAATAAATATATTTTATATGATTATCCTGCAGGAATTTTACATTTTCCGTAATTGGTTTTAGGAAAAAATCTTTTGAAGCAACAACCCTTTTTTTGTAATCAGTAAGAAGGATTTGATTTTGGGGTTCATCTTCTAAATAAGTTGCCTTTTTAGTGAGCGCTGAAATATAAGCTGTGCTGTCGTATGCCAAAAGCGGCCAAGGCTCGCTTAAAGTTTGTTTTAGCTTTTCATCATAAGGATAAGTCAATATTATTCCATCAGGTTGAGCAGATAAAAATTTCAAACCAGAAAGTTCTAAGGAAGACACAAAAGCATGCGGCAAATTACTTAAGTATCCGGATGCTGTCACAGCTGAATTGATTGGCACTAAAATTAAAATTATACATATTAGAACAAAAGCCAAAATTTTATTTAATTTAAAAATTAAAGTTGATATTACAACTCCACTAAAAATGGCGCTTATATACAAAGCAGGGTAAAAAAATTGAATTGTATTCCAGGGGTTTCCTGATTGAATAAATAATATTGGTATACACATGGATAAAATTGCCAGGATAAAAATAAACAGCAGAACATCGTCCTGAAAAACTTTTTTGATTTTTACTACTAAACCAAAACTTAAAAACCGTAATCCCAAATTTCCAACTACAAATAGAATTAGGCTTAGTATTTCTACCAAAATAAATTTGGGCCACTGTCCTAAGGCTTGGGAACTATTTCTTGCCAAAGACAATCTATACCAACCTACCCGGTCTGGCGAATCTATCATTGAATGAATAAACCAAAAAGGAGCAAAGGTCACAAGCGTAGATGTAGCTTCAAAATTAGATATAAAAAGCCATCCAGCCAATAATGAAGATAGAAAAGCGATCCATAAGTATGAAAAACTCCGTCTTTTTAAAAGATTTATAACTGCAATTATCATAAGCGTTGCCAACATTAAAATACCTGTATAAGATTTAAAACTAATTAATGTCCCAAAAAGCACAATCGTTACAATTTTGCCCTTTTTTTGTGAGAATGAAGACAATAAAAGGTGAAGCAAAGTAATTAAGATTACTAAAGAGATAGCAAAAGGAGGATTTAAATTAAAGGAAACTGCCTGATTTACCCAAAAAGCTGACTCTCCTCCAAAATGCTTTTCACGCAAATACTCTACTATCCAGCCAAAACTACCGGCAAAATAAATCAGATAAAGGCTAAAAAGAATAGTAATTTTGGTTTTAGCTTCACCTAAAATATTTCCAAAAAGCCTTACTACCAGGTAATAAGAACCAATACCAAGCGCAGCAGAGAAAATAATAGGATACAGCCTAAATACCAAATCATTAACAGGCAATGTTGATATATAATTTGTTGCTGCAACTAAAAGATCATAGAAAAAATGATAATTCTTTAAAATTGTGCCTGAAAAAACCGGATTTTGAGCAGGCATTGATTCTGTTAATTGATTTATCAAGGCTAGATGCCAAACTCCATCATGAGTGTTCGGCCCCCAAAAACCCATACCGTATGCAAATGTTAAACCACTTTTAAATGTAGGAAGAGTTTGAAAAATTACTCCTGCTAAAATAATTAAAGCCGTGATTAAATTAAATGGTTTTGTTATCTTTGGCAAATTAGTTAAGAATTTATAAAATTTAAAGCGGATAAAAATAATCAAATTTAATAGGATATAGGCAAAAATTAAAGGCTTAATTTTCGTTAAACTTATTATGTAAAATAGTAACGGAAGCACTGTCAATCCTACTCCCAGCGATACAAATAACCTCAAAAGGAAAGGGTTAGTTTTAACAAAAAATTTATTCGTTAATATAAATCCTGGCAAAATAATAACCAGTATTATAAATAGCGCAAACTCGACTACTTTTAACATTGAAGAAATTAACGACCACCTTAAGGATTTATCTTCAGTTGTAATATTTTTCTTTGGTGCATTTTCCTGCTTAATTGCATTAAGTATCGTACTATCTATAGAAAAAGTTTTCTCATCAATACTTATATCCCGCGCAAGCAATCCTATTCTTCTTAGATTCCCTGCTTCATTATTGTAACTAATGATAATTTTTTCACCATCACTATTGACTTGAAAATTAGTAATTTTACCCTGATCTATCATCCACTTGTGACCAAAACTAACACTGTCTAAAACTCTTGTTGCAGTCGTTGCAAAATTGACACTTTCACATCTTGTTTGAAAACACAATTCTTCTTCTCCGCCCGTATATTGTCTGATATCCCGAAAAACACTTCCTTCAGAATTGAAAAACCATCCTGCCCTAAAATAAGGATCCATAAACCAAACAACTTTCTTAAAGCTTCCTAAAGGATCATCAGCAACAATAATTTGCCGGGGGGACAATTTTGGAAAAGTATCTGCATACCAAATGGCAAAATCCTTCATTGTGACAACTGAAAGCTTACCGGTAGACATTTTTTCTGCCAAAACTCCAATTTGCTTTCCGTATTCTTGAGAATATTTAGACCATTGATAAGAATTTTCTAGACCGACTACAATGTGCGCAAATTGATTGAATTTTTGATTTGTGTAAATCTCAATCAATGATGAAAAATATTTAATGTCTAGATTATGGTAATCAATATAATCATTTGACTGAACCGAAAAAGTACTTTCTAAAACACCATTCCCATAGCCATTCACCGGATCTCTCGGTGCCCACTGCATCATTACAACATTTAGTTTATTATCCAAACTTTGAGCCGGATGAAGAGCATTATTTTTTGCCGGATAATAAGGTGTCCCAAAATACTGTCCCCAAATTTGATAATTGTCTGTTGAATATTGATCTGAAACAATTAGGGCTCCGACTATACCGAATTTTTTCTGCATATACCCCAACGAATAACTATCAATCCACCAAGCGCCTACAGTAACAGGATAATAACCAAAAATGTTTTTAAATTTTTCAAAACTTGCATCAATCAGTTTCTCTCGCTCTCCTCTTTCATAACCTGTTAAAAAAGCGCTTCCGGCAGTATGCCAACTTCCTGATTTACGGTAATCAACCTTAGCCTGATTTACCCAACTTGGTGTAACTTCTAAAAACAATCCCTTTTCGTCCAAGGGCCTGCTTTTTAGTTGATCAATAATATTTTTATTATCAAACACATCAAATCTTAGTAACCAGGTAGCAGGTAAATTAAAATTTTTTAAAGACGCAATTTGTCCCAATACTGCAGTCTCTGGCAATTGATCTTTTTGATCCCAAAAATCACTACCTCTGACGGGATTCACAATCGAGACGAAAGAATTATTTTCTGCAAAAGTTTTGGGAACAAAAACTATCGATGCTAAAAAGAGTAGGACTAGTATTAATCTTTTCATTGACTCTTCTTAAATTGATCTTTAATTAAAAGTAATAATTTAGGTTCTAATATAAAAATAGTAAGTGCGTAGGAAATCAAACCTGCTCCAATCATAATAATAACCTGCTGCCAAGACACAAGGAAGATGTTTTTTACTAAAAATACACAAATCCCCATTAATAAACTTGCAACTAAGGGCTTTCCAACAGCCTGAAAATAGTTTACATCAACATATTTAGATACTAAATATAGTGCTGCAAAAGAAGTTAGCCCGACTAATGTAAACCCAATTGCTGCCCCGTTTACACCATAAAGAAAAGCAAATAACGGCACAAAAGCCCAAGTCAAAACAGTCCACATAATCATTAATTTGAAAGTAAGCGAAATCTTACCGATAGCATTTAGGGTATTAGTCAAAGGGGTGGTAACCGCTGCTAAGGCAGAAGTTATAGTTAAAACAGAAAGGGCAAAGATGGCCGGACTCCACTTAATATATTTTGGAATAATTTGAACCAAAACCGGTGCCAGCAAAACCAGCATAACCAAAGCCGGAAAAACCAAAAGGCAGATAAAGAAGATCGACTTTGTTACTAAATTTGATAAAGCTTGTTTGTTATCCTGCAGTCTGGAAAAGGCCGGGAATGTAACTTTGATCACTTGGTCCATAAAAAATCTCAAGGGGGCATAAGCCCATTTTTGAGCCCACCCTAATAGACCTATACCCGAAGTACCGATAAAGCTGCCTAAAAACAAAATCATTCCGTCATCTTTAACCATAGCAAGCAGAGTATTTGCCTGATAAGGTATACCAAACTTAAGTACTGATTTAAAAGCTGCAAGTGAAAATGCAATACCAGGCAACCATGGTCTTACAACATATGTCAGAGCAAGTCCCAGTAGGCCGGATAAAATTACAGCAACCGTATAACTGGTTACTCCAAACCCTTTCCAAGCCAAAAATACTGCCGTTAAATTAAAAATTATACTTTCTGCAATCTGCGGAATTACATATTTGTTAAACTCCAGCTTTCTTTCCATTAAAACCGAAGGTATGGTTTTTAAGGAAGAAAAGAACAAAGACAACAAAAAAGCCCACAATAAATAAACCGCCGGCTGGTTTAAATGGTAAATTTTTTGTATTACAGGAGTAAGGATAAAACCGGTGATGATAACCATCAAAATCAGGACCTGCTGGGCCGTAAATATGGTTTTAAGCTCTATACTTGTCAACTCTTCCTTTTTTTGGATTAAGGCCGGGGCAAAACCGATGTCACTAAAATAGGACAACAGATTTTTAACAGCTGCAACCACATAAAAAACCCCAAACTCTGCAGGCGCCAGAAAAATAGTTAAAAGCGCCATCGCAAAAAAGGATACCACTTGCATCAAAACCATCCTGCCGGTTAAGATAGCTGCCCCTTTAACAGCCCGTTTCTTAATTACCTCTGTAGTAAGCCCTCCTGTCGGGTCAATCTGTTCAACACTCTCATTCATAGATTTAGTTCATCCTTTTTCTATAGTAGGCAACCCATCTACGCACTCTGCCAAACGATATTAGGAATAAAATGATAGCCATCACAAATCCGGCTAAAGTAATTAAATTTATACAAACAAGCGACAAAC
>JAMCQQ010000046.1 GCA_023379515.1 Actinomycetota bacterium | reverse complement strand
AGTCTTTTTCCTTTAAACTCTCAATTTTTTATTTGTATTATTTTAGTAATATGCAATATTATAACGGAATATAAAACAATTTAACAATAATGCAATATTATAACAGAATATAAAATATTTAATAATCAATTAATGGCCAGAGATTAATGATTAGAATAAAAGAAATAACCTCAGAAAAATTTTATTATAATTCTTTATTCAGGGATTATATTTTTAATTTTAACAACTTGCAGGATCGTTTTCAATTTGACTATAGAAAATTGGAAAGTTATAAAGAGAACGCAAACCGTATAAAAAACTGCTACGATGGTACATTCAGAAATGAAGTGGCAGCTATACTAAAAAAATATAATGAAAGATTAAATTGCAGCAGCAAAACTTTGGAAAATATTGAGAGTTTAAAGGAAAAAGACTCGGTAGTGGTAATAGGGGGCCAGCAGCCAGGTTTTCTTGGCGGTCCAGCTTTCATCATATATAAAATTTTAACGATTCTTAAACTAAGTTCTTTCCTCCGGGAGAAATTGAATATTAAAGTGGTGCCATGCTTCTGGAATGCATCCGATGACAGTAATTTTGATAATATAAATAATTTATACTTTTTAGGACAGGAATTAAAAAAGATCGACCTGAACTTAATTGATTTGCCAAATAAAACAGATTCCAACAGCAGGCAGACCAGGTTTTATGATATTTATTTTTCACCGCTTGCTGTTAAAAATAAAATAAGTGAATTTTTCAGTCTTTTATCCGATACGGAATTTAAACCTAAAATTTTTAATTTGCTTCAGGATTGTCTTGATGTGGCTCTTTCTAATTTTAATCAAAAAAACGGACTCAGCATTTCATCATTTTTTTCTGTGATAATTTCCAGAATCTTCTATGATTATGGTCTGGCTGTTATAGATCCTGGTGTTCCGGAGTTTAAAAAATTATCTGCAAAAATATTGAAATTTGATGTCATCAATCATATTAAAATCAACAAGGCCATAAAAGAAAATGGTGAGCTGCTTGTCCGCAGGGGATATCATTCCCAGCTAAATGGATCTTCAAATATTAATAGTCTTAATTTTTTTCAAAGCACATCCGGCAGCAGAGCAAAGATAATGGAAACCGATAAGAATAAGTTAATTGATATAATTGACAATGAAATACTCAGTTTAAATTTAAATGTTGTGCTGCGCCCTTTGTTCCAGGACTGGATCCTGCCTGTTATCTGTACGGTTTGCGGACCCGGTGAGGTTAGCTATTTTGCCCAGTTGAAGGAAATATACGATATGGCTGAGATTGAAATGCCGGTTATCTATCCAAGATTTTCTGCTACAATTATTGAAAATAAGATATCTTCAGTAATGGAAAAAATCAGGATAAGCCAGGAGGATTTTGAACTCGGAAAAGAGGCTTTAAAAAAGAAAATTTTACTGGCAGATAAAGCTAAAGAAATAGATGAACTGTTGATAAATTTCCAAAATGATATAATACTTAAGCTTGAAAGTCTTAAAAAAACAATAACAATTAAAGATGTCAATACGGATAGCTTATTTGACAGGGTTGAAAAAAATTTTAGGAAAGAGCTTAAAATGCTTTATAAAAAAATATATTCGGATATTAAAAAAAGAAACTCATTCATTTCGGATGCCGTGGACAGATTATATCTGAATTTATTTCCGGACAATAAGTTACAGGAAAGGATAGTAAATATTTTTAATTATATCAATAAATATGATTTTGCTTTTTTGAATAATCTTTATAATGAAATAATCCCCATGAGCTTTTCGCATAAGTTTATAAAAATAGAAAAAGAAAAGGATGGAAGTTAAATGTTTGTGGATGTTCTGGCCTTCAGTCCACATCCCGATGATGCCGATATGGGATGCGGCGGCCTCTTATTAAAATTAAAGAGTATTGGCTATACGACAGGAATAATAGATTTGACGGAAGGGGAACTGTCTTCCAACGGAGATCCTGAAACAAGAAAAAAAGAGACTCTGGATGCCACAAAAATTTTAAAACTTGATACTAGGGAGAATTTAAGGATTGGCGATGCTGCAGTTGCCAATAATTCTGAAAACAGATTGAAAATAATAGAAGTAATAAGAAAATATAAACCTTCGATGGCTCTAATACCTTATGAAAAGGACCGGCATCCCGATCATGAAAATTCAAACAAACTTTTAAAAGATTCAATCTTTATATCGGGACTAAAAAATTTTAAGACAGGCAACCAGTTTCACAAGCCAAAAATCGTGATTTCATATATGCTGAATTATCAATTCAGGCCCAATTTCATAGTGGATATTTCAGATTTTTACATACAAAAAATGGAAGTTTTTGCTGCTTATAAATCTCAGTTTGCAAAAGGAACCAGCAGTCAGTCAACATATATAAATTCAGGATATTTTTATGACTTCATAACGAGCAGAAATAAAATTTACGGACTGAAAATTAATGTTGAATATGGAGAACCATTTTTTATAGAATCCCATATAAAGATTGACGATCCTGTAAAATTTTTTGATTATATTATTTTTTAAGATTTTATAAGATGAGAATTGGAATTACCTGTTATCCAACTTATGGCGGCAGCGGAGCGGTAGCGGCTGAGCTGGGGATAGCACTGGCAAAAAAGGGCCATAAGATCCATTTTATCAGCTATGCGCTTCCTTTCAGGATAAATAATTTTTTTAAAAATATTTATTTTCATGAAGTCGAAATGCTCGAATATCCACTTTTCAAATATCCTCCCTACAGCTTGTCATTAAGCGTTAAAATGTCCGAAGTAATTGAATCAGAAAAACTCGATATACTGCATGTGCATTATGCAATGCCTCATGCTACATCGGCATATCTTGCTCAAAAAATGGTGGGAGAAGATAAGATTAAGTTTGTTACAACACTTCATGGGACAGACATAACGCTGGTTGGAAGTCACAGTTCTTTCTATAAAATAACCAAGTTCAGTATTGAAAGCAGCAATGGCATCACATGTGTCTCAAATTATCTAAAAAAATCGACTGAAGAAATCTTTAAAACAAAAAAAGACATGAGGGTAATTTATAATTTTGTGGATACCGAGAGATACAAGAAGGATAATCTGGACAGGGAAAATATGGATTTCTTAAAGCTTATTAAAAAAGGAGATAAAGTAATATCACATATTTCCAACTTCAGACCAGTTAAAAGAATCCAGAACATCATAAAAGCTTTTTGCAGGATAAGCAGGGAGGTCCAAAGCAAACTACTGCTGGTTGGTGAAGGTCCTGAAGCTGCAAGGTGCAAGATTATGGTTGAAAAGTTGAAACTGGGCGACAAAGTATTTTTTCTTGGAAGATATGACAATATAATTCCTGTTCTAAGTGCCAGCGATCTTTATATGCTGCCTTCAAAAAGTGAAAGCTTTGGACTTTCGGCATTAGAGGCTTTAAGCTGTTCGGTGCCTGTAATTGGAACAAATACAGGAGGGCTTCCTGAAGTTGTAATAGACGGCCAATGCGGCTATCTTTGTGATCCGGATGATGTAAAATCACTTGCAAATAGGGCAATAGAAGTACTTTGCACAGATTTTTACATACAAAAAATGGGTCAGGAAGCAAGAAAAAGAGCCGTGCTTTTTGACAGCTCAATTATAGTTCCGCAATATATAAATTATTACAATGAAGTCTTAAATAATTAAATTAAACTTTTATGTTGACTATGACGATATATAAAATATAATTTAGGAAATATTAAAAAAGGCAAAAAAAGACTAAATTTTGAATATTAAATTTTAATATTAAAAGGGGAGGGAGATTAGATGAAGAAGAATTTATTAAAGACTTTGATAGTAGTCTTTATAATAATGTTCTTTCTTAGCTTTACTTCGCTGGTTTTTGCCCAGGAAAGCTCAACGGATCAAAAAAGTACTGGTACTGACTACCAATTTTCACCAGGTGACTCATGGCTGCTTGTTGAACCGGCGGTTGCTTATATAACAACCGTTTATTACGCATATGTATATGATCCCGGACTTGCAGCCTGGAGTGAGCAGTATTACTATGGACCATTTGGCGGCACAGGGTTTGTAGTAAATCCTGATACGGGTACAATAGTTACCGCGGGACATATGGTAGATGGTATTGTTGCTGACTATGTAAATATGAAATGGGCCATTCTTGATGCATATATAGCCAATGTTTATCCTGATGATTACCCCAATCTGACAGATGCTGATTGGAACGTAATTTATGATACTTACAAGGTAGAAGGCCAGAATAAAACCGAACCCGACAGGGAAGTATGGGTTCAGTTCAATACCGTAACTGCAAATGTTCCGGACAATCCCGGAAATACATATACCAGGGCAGAAGTTGTAAGCTTGAGCGATCGCAATCAAAGAGATATAGCAGTAATAAGGATAGCTCCTGTTACCGGAAGAGCACTGTCTTCCGTATTAATCGGAGATTCTTCAATGGTAGGCGTAGGGGACCAGGTAACAATAATCGGCTATCCATGGACCTCTGATATCGGCCAGGATAATCCGTTAAATCCGACAGTTACACAGGGTTCAATCAGCGGGAAAGTAATGTATCATGGCACCGAAGTGCTCCAGGTTCAGGGAGATGCAAGGCCAGGAAACAGCGGCGGGCCCGTTTTGGGAAAAGAAGGTACAGTTATCGGGATATTAACAATGGGTACAGACGATACTAACAACTACCTGAGACCAGCTAATGATGTAAAACTGCTGCTGGGAGTTGAAAACAAATTGGGACAGGTGGATAATGAGTGGCGAACCGGTCTTGCAATGTTTAAGCAAAATCATTTCAGTGAAGCGATTATACATTTTAAAGCTGTCCAGAATTTGAGTGCCGGTCATCTTCTTGCCGGGGAGTACATTGCTAAAGCTCAGGCAAATATGGGCAGCGATGTTCCGCTGACTTCAGAAACAGTCGTGCAGGATACTACAGTAACTACAGTTGCTGCTGAAACAACAAGCACAACACCAACAACTTTACCCAAGAAAGCAGAATCTGCAATAACCACAACGGTACTGATTCTGATAATAGTTATTCCAATACTGGTAATTGCACTGATAGTAGTTCTGATTGTTGTTCTTTTAAAAAGGAAAAACAGACCGCAGGTTGTTGCTCCAACTGCTGCAGCATATACACCGCCTCCACCTCAGCAGATACCTGAAGGGGATTCAAAGTCAAAGGCTAAATTTTGTCCCAATTGCGGAAATCAAACTGAAGAGGGTGCCGCATTCTGTCCTAATTGCGGAAATAAGCTTGGTTAAATGGGCATGTTTGTAAAGTTTTAAATTTGAAATAACAGTTAATAAAAAGAAAAAAAGGGTTCAGAGTAAGGAATTATTCTGAACCCTTTAATTTTTATTTAATTCTTAATAATATTTTTATAAGGAAGCATCTAAAATTTTGTGATAGCAATTTAAGAGCCATGATGGGTATTTCAAAAACACGCAGGCTTTTCCCCGGCGAGTAAAAGCCAGCTCAGTTTCAGGCTTCGCTCCCCTCCCGGAGGAGGAACCATG
>JAMCQQ010000045.1 GCA_023379515.1 Actinomycetota bacterium | reverse complement strand
GTTAGAGCCTCAAAATATGAGCTTGAAATAGTTGATCCAATCCAGTATGAGGAAATTTATGATGAAAAATCAAGATTTATACAAAATAAGTAGCAATGGCCGAGCCTGTTACAACAGCTAAAGTATCAGTTTATGCTGCAAGTTTTATTAAAAAATATTGGCATATATTTCTTATATTGTTATTCTTTATTGTTCTGGTCCCGCCCCTTATATTTACAATTGCAATTAATATTTTATTTCCACAGGTAAGTAGGGAAGAATTTAAGACCTATAAAGCATTGACTGAAGAAACGGATATAAATTGGGCTTCTTTTATGGCATATGATGTTGTAAGGCTTGATAATTACCTTAAAGGAAATAGTCCAGATGAGTCTGTTTTTGACATGCTGAAGGTCAGTTTTACAGAATACAAAATAATTGAAACAGAAAAGGAAATAACAAAAATAATAAATGGCAAAGAAGTAACAGAAACTGTTACCCAAAAAGAATATACAGTCATCCGCGAGCTTGAATTACATGGATACTCACCCATTAAAGAGCTCCTTAGCTCCTTAAATTATGCTACCACAGAAGGAAATATGACAGTTAAAAATGTTACTGATTTTCTTAACGATCTTAATGAAGAAGAAGAATATGAAATAGAAACTACAATACTTACAGATGATGAAATAACAGAAGATTTCGATGAAAACCACAAGCAATGGTATTACGGCCTTACAGAAATTCTACCTCTTTTAGACCCAACAGCTGAATTTGACCCTGACGAATATATTATTCCTGAACTCTCGTCAAGCCCGGATATCCCTTCAATATGGCCAACACAAGGCATAGTAACATCAGAATTCGGAGAGATACGCCAAACCCACACCCATAGTGGGATAGACATAGCAAATATAGAAGGCACTCCAGTATACGCCACAGCAGACGGAACAGTTATAGCAGTTGGCTCAAGCGGGAACTTCGGTAGGAGAATAATGATTTATCACGGAACAAACGAAAGTGGCACAATATATGTTACAATTTATGCACACCTGAGCCAGTTTAAGGTAGGTGTAGGAGATAAAGTTACTCAGGGCACCCTGATAGGTCTTATGGGTAACACAGGTTACAGCACTGGGGTACATCTTCATTATGAAGTTAGGGTAAATGGGGTACCGATTAATCCGAGGATGTTTTTACCTTAAAATGGCTTGTCTCCATACTTTTTAAATTTTATCATTTTGTTTATTACTTGTAACACTGATAAAATTATTTATAAATCTGTGGTAACCTATGCCACCTTTGTTGAAGCTAGGTACTTTACAAACCTTAGAGGCTGTAATATACGATAGTGCTTTTTATTTTTGAAGGAGTGTTTTATAAATTGTGGCTATTAACTGAAGAAGAAAAATTAGAATTTATTGAAAATAAATTTTACCTTGAAGGTCTTGAAGGTAGATTAATCCAGCAAGAAACTGACAATCCAAAAATATATAATGGTCCTTTTATTGTCCGTCAGAGCTCTGAAGCTTTTGAAATTACTGTTTTTGTTCCTGATGTTGATCCAAATAGTTTAATTAAAGATAGTATGCAAAATTGGTTAAAAGACGGAAGCATAATCCCTGATAGTCATTACTACATTCTTGAAGGTCAAGATTTAAAAGGGCGAAAATGGCATTCAAATGAATTCTATCCAAGCCATTATATTCATTTAAGTCATAAAGGTGTTCTTTTTAAAGGAACTGTGCGGGAAATATATTTTATGGAAAAAACTGATTCAGATAATACAAATATCAATAAAGCTCAATTAACTTTTTTGAATTCGTTTAATATACCAGCAAGTGAAATTACTGAAATTATTGTACGTTCTGGTGAAAAAGAGAAAAAAAGGGTCACCCGAAATGTGTGGAGATTTAAAGATGATGACATAAGTTACACATTTACAAATGAAGATTACGGTTTGATTGTGGATGTTGAAAGTAATCAAGTATTTTCTCCTTATTATATTTCATGTATTGTTGAAACACTGTGCTTTGTTTTTGTACATTACGTATCTCCTTCTATTGAAATAGAGAGAAGTCATGATAATGCAAAATACTTATTACGGGTTTTAGAAAAACCTGGAGCTACACCGTTGCTTGGACCACCGATTAAGTTAAACCGACTTGATGCGTCAGCTATAGCAAAGGAAATGTTTATTAAATATATAAGATACATTTCAAAAAATAAAAGTGAATTACTTCATCCGATTTCTGTGGAACTACTTAGAGTTGTCCGCGCAAGTCAATTCTCCATTGATGCACAATCTTTGGTTGTAGCTGTCGCAGTTGAGGCGATTCTTCAATCACAGTATCCTAAGATTAAGATATCAAAAGAAAAAAATGAAGAAATTGATTTGGTGCAAGAACATATCATGAATCTTGACATCTCAAGTAACTTAAAAAGGAGACTCAAAGGATTAATAGGAACAATGAAAAAATCTCGTCCTAAAGATCAGTTGAATCAAATAAAAGAACGTGGAATTATTAATGCCGAACATATCGAGGCATGGAAACATTTACGCAATATTGTAACTCACGGAAGCATTGATGATACAAATTTTGATGAAAGATATAGTCTTTGTAATATGGCTAGTCAATTAATGTATCTACTTATTTTTGATTTAATTGGCTACAAAGGTATATTCACAGATTACACAAAGGAAGGTTACCCAGATTTACATTTCCCGAGCTTAAAAAACAGTTAGGCATTTATTAGGATGTTTATCTAAAATGACGAAATCATTTAAAGGATTCCTTCAATATTCTCTATCAATTCATTTTCTCCAAGAAAAACATAGCAGTCTTTACTAAGACTCTTCCCAAACTTATTTACACGCTCAATTGAATTTTTTGTGGCTTCATAAATTCCTTTATCATTAGTTACAAATATAAAAGGTTTACTAA
>JAMCQQ010000044.1 GCA_023379515.1 Actinomycetota bacterium | reverse complement strand
GAATTTACGACCAGGCCATTTGGAAGAATAAAAATCCATGCAAGTATCGTTTTTAAAACCAGTGCTTCCGTAATTTTAATTTTTTTGAAGCGAAGAATACTTTCCACAGTTAAATTATAACAAAATCCATTATATCGGTACAGGTTGTTAAATTCTAAATTTTGTTCTTTATTCAAACGAGCTTTAATTAAAGCTTCGATTAAGATATAATAACAAAGTTATGGATATTAAAACAAAAACAATCTGTACTATCGGGCCGTCATCAAGTGATGAGAAAATAATTGAGCAGTTAATCCTGAAAGGAATGGATATTGCACGTCTTAATTTTTCTCATAGTTCCTGCGAACAATATCTAAAGATTAAAAATTTAATAGAAAAGTATAATAAAAAGCACAAAAAAAACGTAAAGATATTAATGGATTTACAGGGACCAAGAATGAGAGTAGGTATTTTACCTGCCAACGGAATAAAATTAACAGAAGGGCAGGAAATTACTTTTTCGACAAACAATGAAGCTGATTACACGATATTTATAGACGATCCCTATTTGCATTTAAATATAGAAGTGGGGCATCCTATTTTTCTTTCAAACGGAGACATGGAGTTAATGGTTGTCGGGAAGAAAGGAAACAGTATTAAAACAAGGGTTATTAGAGGAGGGATTCTATATTCAAAAAAAGGCGTCAATTTTCCTGAAACAAATCTGACGACAAGCGGATTAACAGGAAAAGATATAAAAGATTTGGAATTCGGCGTTAAAAATTGCGTTGATTTTATAGCTTTGTCTTTTGTAAAAAATGCGGATGATGTTAATTTTGCAAAAAAGCTGATTGGAAATTGCGCTACCAAATTAATTTCAAAAATAGAAAGAAAACAGGCAATAGTAAATTTAGATAAAATTATTGATGCAACTGATTTAATAATGGTAGCAAGGGGAGATTTAGGAATTGAAATGCCGCTTGAGGAACTCCCAATTTTACAGAAAAAAATAATTAAAGATTCAAAAAATAAAAATAAACCCTGCATTGTGGCAACGCAAATGCTTGAAAGCATGGTAAATCATTATAGACCAACAAGGGCAGAAGTAACGGATGTTGCTAATGCCGTACTGGAAGGAGCTTGGGGATTAATGTTGTCCGACGAAACCGCATTCGGTAAATACCCGTTGGAATCTTTGGATTATCTTGTTAAAGTTATATCGAAGACGGAAAAATTTCTTGGAAGCAATTAATAGCTTACAAAGTAATTAATCTTTGCCTTATTTCTTAGATCCTGCATCCACAATTGAAACTTTTCTGACAGTTTTTGTTGTTCCATCTGATCTTTTATGGTTGTCTTCAATTCTTCGGGCTTTGCATTTTTTGGCAGCGATTCTTTATTCTTTTCATAATAATCGTTAATTTCTTTATCTGTCACTTTTATGTCTTTTCCGATTAATTTTTGGACTGTTTTTTGAATTTTTATTTGTTCTATAAATCCCTGCTTGGTGGTTCCCTGAAATGCCAATAACTGGTCCAGGTTTTGTCCGCGTTTTTTTAGAGTATCTTCTATTCTTTTAACTTCATCATCAATTTCTTTTTGAGAAACCGTCACATTCTGCTTTTTTGCTTCCTGTGCAATTAATGCTTTTGAAATGAGCGAATCCAGCATCTGTTTACCTGATTGTTTTTCGAGTTCGTTAATTAACGTGATTCTGCTGATCGGTTGTCCATTGACTAAAGCGGCAACAAAAAGACTTTTAAACTGGTATGCAAAACCTATCACTAAAATTGCAATAACAAGAACAATAACTTGAGGTTTTCTAAGAATGTCTGAAAAACCTTTGGGTGTTTCAATTGCAGCGGTATTTGACTCTTCGATTTTTGTTTCTTTTTTCTCTGCAATTTTTTTTGTTTGTATTCTTCTCGGGGCAGCGGTTTTTGCATCTGACGTTTTGCTTGATTTTCTCGGCATTTTTTTATTATAACACAAAAATTGATTTTGCAAGATAGTAAATTTGTATTATAGTTAAATTTATTATAGTTAAATTTCCCGGAATCTTGTTTCTTTGAATAATTTATAAAATGTTATTGTTTGTCTTATGAGTAAAGCCGTTACAAACACCCAAAAACCTGCAATAAAACCGGCAATTACATCGCTCGGGAAATGTACTCCCAAGTAAATCCTGCTGATTCCTATTAATATTATTATTAGTATTGAAATGCCGGACACTAGGGTTGCCAGTTTTTTATCTTTTGTGAAATGAAAAATAAAATAAGCAATCAGCGCGTAAAAAATAAAAGAACTCATAGTGTGGCCGGATGGAAAACTATATGTTGATTCTGTCGCAAGCGGAGATATGTCTGGCCTTGGTCTTTTAACCAGTATTTTTATCATATTGTTTAAGGCAAATCCCATTGCAAGGACAATAAAGAAAAGAAAACTTTCTTTTCTATGGTTTTTTATGTAAAGATAAATAATAATAACCACTGCAGACGTGGTTAAAAAGAGTCCGCTGCCGAAAAAAGTTATTGTTTCCATTATCTTTGTAAGAACGGGGTTTCTGATTGTGTAAAAAAAGAGAGAAACTGATTTATCAAAATTTACCAGATCTTTTTCAAACACTTCCTGCCCGATTTTTAAAAAAAGGAAAAAAGAAAAAAAACTTAAAAAAATGCCAACAAGAACTTCCGTGGAAATAATTACTGCGATTCTTGAACTTCCCAAAAATCCCCAAAGATCAAACATTTTCCTGGCGATTCTTTTACTCATAATAAATAAAACTTAATACATTATACAAAGTAATTATTAAATGGTAAAATAATTTTTCAAATTCGCATTTCTGGTTTGAACTCAACGTATTTTGCCTCTGTAATTTCCATTATTCTTTTAAAATCCGTTTTAGAGTATGATAATTCGCGTGCCTGTGACGGGCTGATCCATGAATTAATGGAAAAAATATGTAAGCGGCGATTACTCATATTGGTCTCCATTAACAAATAAAATCGATCTCTGGTTTTATTTGGGGTAAGCTCGAGCAAATCATCGACAGAAATTTGTCTTGCGTATTCCCCTAACGTATCAACTTGTAACCCTGAAGCATGGTTTATAGCAGTTATAGATATATTTGGGTTTCCATTCTCAAAATGCAGATGAATTTCAATTGGGTCGTTTGTGGTGGTTTCGCAATTATGATAATAAATATCAGATAATTCTCCCCTGGAACTATAGACTGCAGAGAATGAATGGTTTTCATTTTCAGGTGACAAATTTAAAAGAACGGCCTGACGATCATAGTATTCGCCTGCTTCTATACAACATCTTATTTGTTCTGCTCTAGCCATAATTTTATCTTGTTCTATGAGACGCTTTACTTACAAACTTCGGGGGTAATTTTCTGACCAGTCCTTCCCGCAACTGCCACAATTTCCAGTAGGGCGAGTCATAAAGATTGTCTTTGATGCGTGCAAAAGCAGGAGCCCTTCTGCCTGTATATTCCGGATCGGGCAGAATTTCTTCCCAGGTTACTAATTCGTAAGAAGGATATCTGTCTTCCGGAGTCTCTACGTAATTTATAAGATCCTGTGTTCTTTTTTTATGCTCTCCGTCCACCATAATGGCAATTCTTGCAAAGCCCATTTCTTCCGATATTCTTTTTGCCTGTTGCACTTTTGTTAGTAAATCGTCGGATACTTCTTCCTTAATCACCTCCGTATCCGGATCATGTTTTTTTATCATGTCTTCTTCCAATTGTGCGTAACTTTTACGCTGCCAGTCTCTGATTATTTTAAGCATCGTATAAATCGGCGGAAGCTTGCCTTCCGAAGTTCTGGTTTTTTTTCTCATAAAATAAGCTCCCCAGACTTTTAGTCTTGTGTCATACATAAGACCGGATGGATGAAAAGCTCTCCTTCTTCCTATTTTTTTCCGGATTCTGTTTCTTAGTTCATAAATACGTTTTGAAGGATATTTATAATTTACTTCTTCTGTTTCGATGCCTTTTGACTTTAAACTTTCTTTTACTTCAGCTCTCCAATTCCTTGTTTTTTGCAGATTTTCCCACGAAACAGTTGTTATATTTCTTCCAAGGATTACCCTTTCTATCAGGCCCGATCTGTGCTCTTTTAGACCTGATAATATTTCTCTTAAGCTTAATCTTAATGCTTCTTGAGGAAATGGGTAGCTTCCGAACACATATATTGCATCAAGATGATCATTCTCGGACTCGGGAGAATTTGCTGCTTCATGAACACTTACTCTGACAGGTTCTCTTTCCATAGCGGAATTATAGACTAAAAAGCTTTAATTATCAATATTATAGGGTAATTAAGAGTTGTCCATTTAAAATTATCTGTATCTTTTGAATTCGGTAAGAATGCGTCTTGCCTTTAGTACAGTTGAATAGGGCACATCCTGTTTGGGCAGAACTTCGCCTCGCAGCAACGATAAAACCTGTTGCCTTTTTATTTCCAAGTCTCTTTCCGGTAGTTTTTCTCTATCTAAAATTCTCTGGGCAAATCCCAGTAGCTTTTCTGCTTTTTCCGGATTATCTGATATGTCTCTTAAGCTTTCAGGATTTAAGGCTATAGAATCAGGGTCTGTAGGCGGTTCCGGTCTTTTCCATAGTTGCAACGGCTTCCACGATTTTTTTGGTTCTTTTGGATATTCTCCCGGCAACCGGGGATGTCCTAGTTTTCTTTTTCTTCTTGCCCGATCTCTTTCTATCATATGAAATTAATAATATAAATTTTAGACTCTTAAATCAACCGCAGCTTTTATGTTTGAGGCTATATTCTTGTGCAAATATATACACCGCTGTAAATTAAGAGAAAATTTTGCTATAATTACTGGTCAATTAACAACACCATGGATAAGATTGTTATAAAAGGAGCGCGGGAACATAACCTTAAAAACATAGATGTTGAAATCCCGAAAAATAAACTGGTCGTATTTACAGGACTTTCGGGATCGGGAAAATCGTCTCTTGCTTTTGATACTATCTACGCGGAAGGACAAAGAAGATATGTTGAGAGCCTTTCTTCCTACGCAAGGCAATTTTTAGGGATAATGAAAAAGCCGGATGTAGATTTAATAGAAGGTCTGTCTCCGGCAATTTCTATTGACCAGAAAGGTGTTTCACACAATCCCAGATCTACTGTCGGAACCGTGACTGAAATTTATGATTACCTGCGTTTATTGTATGCAAGACTGGGGCATCCTCACTGTCCAAGTTGCGGACAGGAAATTTCCCATCTATCGAAAGGACAAATTACAAATGCCATTTTCGATTTACAAAATGGTTCCCATTCTCCTGTTAGAATTTTAGTTCTCGCTCCTTTGGTTAAAGACAGAAAAGGAGAATATATGGAATTATTTGCGGATCTTAAAAAGAGAGGGTACAAAAAAGTAAGAATAGACGGACATGTTTATTTGTTAACAGATGATTTTGTGCTTATTAAAACAAACAAACATTCAATAGAACTTGTCATAGACGCAATTTCTTTGACAAAAACAACCGATAAATCAAGACTTTCAAATGATGTAGAACAGGCCCTGAAATACGGCAACGGAGAATTGATTGTTGCCCGCATTCTTGATAAGGACTACGAGTTGCCGGACCGTCCTCAAAAAATGGAAGACATATTGTATTCAGAAAAGTTTGCCTGTCCTAATTGTAATATTTCCATGCCTGAAATTGAGCCAAGAATATTCTCTTTTAATACTCCGCACGGGGCATGTCCTACATGCAACGGACTTGGGACAATTTTAAATATAGACCGTGATCTGGTGTTTAATAAAAATTTGACAATTAACGAAGGCGGAATGCTTCCCTTTCCAAATATTGGAGAACAGGACACATGGTTCTCCAGAACCTTTAAGACTTTTTGTGAAGAAAACAGCATTCCTTTGAATGTCAGGTTTTCCCAAATTTCCGAAGAACAAAAAAAACTTATTTTAGTCGGAACCGGAGAAAAAGAATATGAAGTAATTGGTGAAAATAGATGGAGGAGAGAAACAATAATTCTGGAGCCTTTCAGGGGAATAATCTGGGAACTCAAAAAGCGATACAACGAGACAGAATCAAGCTTTATAAAATCTCAAGTTGAAAGGTTCATGCGAAACGAAATATGTGCCGAGTGCCAAGGCGCCCGTCTTAAAAAGGAAGCTTTATTCGTAACAATTGATGGCAAATCAATCGTTGAATTTTCCGACCTCTCCGTAGGCTATGCCCTTGAATTTATAAGAAATCTTAAAAAGAAGCTAAATGCAAGGGAATTGGAAATAGGCAAGATTATATTAAAGGAAATTGGAAACAGATTAAATTTTCTGGTTGATGTGGGACTTGACTATCTTACCCTTTCAAGGGGAGCGCAAACATTAAGCGGTGGAGAAGCGCAAAGAATTCGTCTGGCGTCGCAGATAGGATCAGGATTAACCGGCGTTCTGTATGTGCTGGACGAACCGTCTATAGGCTTGCACCAGAGAGACAATAAAAAACTTATAGACACGCTCAAGAAGCTTCGGGATTTGGGAAACACCGTAATCGTTGTTGAACACGATGAAGAAACAATAAAAGATGCAGACTATATTTTTGATTTCGGACCGAAGGCAGGAGTAAACGGTGGAGAAATAATTGCAAAAGGTACGATTGACGAAATAGAACATAACGAAAATTCGTTAACCGGGAAATATCTATCCAAAGAGAAAAGAATTAAAGTCATGTCTAAAAATTTAGGCCATGAAATTCAGTTTGAAGTACAGAA
>JAMCQQ010000043.1 GCA_023379515.1 Actinomycetota bacterium | reverse complement strand
AGACAAAATCTTATTCACGGATGATGTAAGAATTCTACCCGGAATTGAAAAGCTTGACATTATCGTTGATGCCACCGGATATACTGAAATAGGTGCATTTGTTGCATTGAGCGCAATAGCAGGCGGAAAACATATAGTTACTTTGAATGTAGAAACAGATGTCACTGTTGGTCCCATACTTAAGAAGATGGCTGAAGACTATGGAGTAGTTTATACTCTTTCTGCAGGAGATGAACCTGCTGCCCTAAAAGAACTCTATGATTTTGCAGACGGGCTTGGACTTGAAGTTATTTGCGCAGGAAAAGGCAAGAACAATCCCTTAAATACTGAAGCAAACCCTGCCACGCTGGCTGATTATGCTGCAAGTAAGGGTTCAAGCGCAAAAATGATGACTTCATTTGTTGACGGGACCAAATCCATGGTAGAAATGGCATGCCTTTCCAATGCTACGGGACTTATTCCTGATTGTAGAGGAATGCATGGAGCAAAGGTATGCATTAAAGAGCTTGCAAAGATATTCAGCCTTAAAAAGGATGGTGGAATACTGGATAAAACAGGAGTTGTGGATTTTGCCATTGGTGATCTTGCTCCTGGCGTTTTTCTGGTTTATTCCACAAAAAATAAAATGATTAAGAATGTTTTGAATTATTTGGCATTAGGGGAAGGACCAAATTATCTGCTTTACAGACCATATCACTTAACAAGCATTGAGACACCACTTTCAATCGCAAAAGTTTATTTTGATAAGGAACCATGGATGGTTCCGTCAGGCGGTTTAGTTTCTGATGTTTTAACTGTTGCGAAAAGGGACCTGGCACCAGGAGAAATAATCGATGGAATCGGCGGGTACACGGTTTACGGTCTTATAGATCTTTATGAAATTACAAATAAAGAGAAGCTGCTGCCAATAGGATTATCCAAGGGCTGCATTATTAAAAAATGCATAAAAAAAGGCAAGTCAGTTTCATATGACGATATAGATTTTCCCTCAGATACACTGCTGCTGCAGCTAAGAAAGATGCAGGATAAAATAATTCAGAATAATAACTGATAAACAAATTAAGAATATTTCATAAAATATGGTGAATAAAATCAGGCTAAAAAAGGATTAAAAAATGGAAGAACCAATTTTGATTTTAATTAAAAAAAATATAGAAGATGAGCCATATGCCAGATTTTTCGGCATAAAAATTATAGATCTAAAAAAAGGTTATTCACTGGTTAGGATGAGGTCCAAAAAAGATTATGATAATATTTTTAAAATCACGCATGGAGGGGCCATTTTTTCACTGCTTGACGTTGCCTTTGGTTCTGCAGTAAATTCCTACGGGACCGTGGCAGTCGCCTTGAATATAAGCATCAATTATTTGAGACCAGCCTATGCAGATGACATTTTAATAGCTGAAGCAAAAGAAATGAGCCGAAGCAATAAGATTGCTTCTTACAGCATTACAGTTAAAAATGAAGTTTCAGGTGAAATGATTGCTTCTGCCCAGACAGTGGCATATTTAAAAAATGAAAAATTGCCTTTTCTTTAAAATTATGTAAATAATAAAATAATCCGATTATATAGAAGGATAAATGAAAAATGAGCAATTTTGATTATACTCCGGAACTTTATGACCTTCAGGTCAACTGGCAGCAGAGATTATCAAAAGAAAAAGAATTCTTTGAGAAGATTTTTAAGCAAAAAAAAATCACCAATATGCTTGATATTGGCTGCGGGACAGGAAGGCACGCTCAATTTTTTTCCGATTATACCGATAGTATAACTGCCATGGATCCATCAGGGGATATGATAAATTATGCAAGGAAATTTGTTGTAAGTTCAAGCAAAATAAAGCTGGTAGTAGGCGGTTTTGAAAATTTGGGTACAATACTGTCTGAGCAATTTGATCTGATAGTTTGCCTGGGCAACACCCTTCCAATTCTTGGAAATAGAAGAAACGTTAAGCTTGCATTAAAAAATACCCGTAAAAAGCTTGCTGCAGGTGGTCTTGCAATTTTTCAGTTTTTGAATTTTGAGCCAAAGATAATCGAAAAAAACAGGTACTATTCTCCCAAAATATTAAATAAGGACGATAAAAAATATATTTTCATGAAACATTTCGAATTTGATAAAATTAATACAAGAGCGGATTTTTTGATAACCCAGTTAAGCAGTGAAGATAAAATAGAAAATTTCTTTGTTAATTCATCATATTTTTGCACTTTAAGAAAAAATCTTTTCTTAAAAATGGCGGCAAATGCAGGATTTAAAAAGATTGAGCTGTCAGGAACCGATGGATTGAAAGAGTTCAATAAAAATACTGATATAAGCCTTTATGCACTTCTGCACAATTAGCTATGCATGTTCCTGTCCATACCTGCAGAACCTGAGAAGATTGCAGATGCTGCATTTAGGTTTTTTTGCATCACATATGGTCCTGCCATGAGCTATAATCTCGTGTGAGAAAGAGGTCCACCTGTTTTCAGGCACTATTTTCATAATATCAAATTCAATTTTGGTTGGGTCCGAATTTACAGTTAATCCAAGTCTCTGCGTTATTCTCTGAACATGGGTATCAACAATTATTGCCTGCTTGCCATAAATATTTGCAAGCACAACATTTGCAGTCTTTCTTCCTACACCGGCAAGCGAAGTCAGTTCCTCCATATTATCGGGAACTTTTGAATTAAACTTAAGAACAATGTCTCTGGAACAGGCAATAATATTTTTTGCCTTGTTGTGATAAAAGCCTGTGGACCTGATATCTTCTTCAAGTTCAAGAAGATTAACATTTGCAAAATCTTCGGGCCTTTTATACTTTTTAAATAGTTCCGGGGTCAGTTTATTTACAAGTTTGTCCGTGCTCTGGGCGGATAGTATTGTTGATACCAGAAGCTGAAATGCATCCTTATGCCTCAGCGTGGTTCTGGTTGCTTCAGGATAATCCTTGCTGAGTATCCTTAAAATCCCGGTGATGTTTTTTACTGCAGGCTCATATATGCTAACATTTGTTTTTTTCATATTCGGATTTCCCTTTAACTGTTTTTAAAAAATATTATTTAGTGTCTGTTTCCAGGAGTTAATCTCATTGAACCCAGGATACTTTTTTGATCCGAATGGTTCTTTTGGTCCTGTATATTTAATTATACAAAGGAAACAGTAAAAAAAACAAATGTTAGCA
>JAMCQQ010000042.1 GCA_023379515.1 Actinomycetota bacterium | reverse complement strand
CACCAAAGCAATAACAGTACAGTAATTATGCAATTTTTAATAGAATCAATAATTTTAACTTTAGGAGGAGGAATAATTGGTATGGTTTTAGGGATTCTGCTTTCATATTTGATCTCAGTATTTATTAATCTTCCATTTACTATTTCGCTTAATGCGATCGTTTTGGCGTTTGGGGTATCTGGGGCAATTGGAATACTTTTTGGTTGGTATCCGGCAAAAAAGGCGGCAGATTTAAGTCCAATTGAAGCATTAAGATATGAATAAAACATTTTTAAAGGAGGTGAATAAAATGAGTAAAAACACAGTGCTAATAATAGCAGTGATTTTGATAGTTGTAGCGGCAATCGGAGGATTTTTGGGAGGAATGCAATATCAAAAAGGAAATTTGTCAGCATCGGGTTTTACCCAAAATGGCAACGGTAATTTTAGACAAGGCCAAAGATTTGGAACGACGGGTCAAAACGGACAGAATTTCCGACCCGTCAGAGGACAGGTTTTAAGCATGGACAATAACAGCTTGACAGTAAAATTATCCGACGGAAGCTCAAAAATCGTCGTTTTGTCAGGTAATACGTTATTTTTTAAATCAACAACGGCATCGGCAAATGATTTAAAGACAGGAGATACGGTTAACGTTATTGGTTCGCAAAACTCAGATGGTTCGGTAACTGCACAAGATGTGCAGATAAACCCACCACTTAGACCTTCTCCTACAGTTTCTAAATAAAGCATGTTTATTTGTAGCCAGCTTTAACTTTAAGAAAATAAATAAGATAATAGGTGTATGAGAAAAACAGCAGTTATTATGGGTATGCCCGTAGTAGTACAAGTTATTGATAAAAATGCGAAGGAAGAAGATATAAGTGAGGTTTTTTCATATTTTCATCATATCGATAACAAATTCAGTACGTATAAAAAAGACAGTGAGATTTCATTAATAAACAGCCAAAAATTGAATAAAAATCAGTACAGCAAAGAAATGCAAAAAATCTTAAAGCTTTCGGATATTACACATCAAGAAACCAACGGGTACTTTGATATAAACATCAATGGAAAGATAGACCCTTCGGGAATAGTAAAAGGATATGCGATAAATAACGGTGCCAATATCTTAGTACAAAAAGGATATAAAAATATTTACGTTGAAATTGCAGGCGATATACAAGTTTTTGGCAACAATGGAAAAGATAATTTTTGGAAAATAGGAATTCAAAATCCATTTAACTTGGAAGAGATTATAAAAGTTGTTAAGCTAAAAGATAAGGGAATCGCGACATCGGGGATCTATATCAGAGGAAGCCATATTATTAATCCTAAAAAGAAAAAACCGGCAGAAGATATTGTAAGTATAACCGTAATTGGTCCTAATGTTTACGAGGCGGATAGATTTGCAACCGCCGCATTTGCGATGGGCAAAAAGGGGATAAGGTTTATAGAAGGTTTAAAAGGACTCGATGGATATATGATTCAAAAAGATAAGACTGCCGTTTATACAAGTGGGTTTAGCAATTATGTTTTAAATTAATATGATGGGTACTATAGACGCATTGCTTAACAAAATTACAATGTACAGATTAACTCTGTATTATTTAATTTTTTTAGTAGCGATTGCTATTATTTTTAGTTTCTTTGGTTTTCTTTCTTACCGTCCCTTAGATATTTTTATCAGTGCGATTATTGCTGTAGCTGTTTGCGTTATTGCAAATTATTTATTTGCAAAGCTATTTAAAGCCATAACAAATGTTGAATCGGTTTTTATAACCGCATTAATTCTGGTTCTTATTATCCCCGTTAAATTTCCGGAAAATGCTGCATTTTTTATAATCGCGTCTGTTTTTGCGATGGCCGCCAAATATCTTTTAACTGTTGAAAAACGCCATCTTTTTAATCCCGCAGCGGTTTCCGTTTTGGGAATATCTCTTATTTCAAGCCATTCCGCAACCTGGTGGATTGGCACGCCGATAATGCTGCCTTTCGTATTTGTTGGGGGACTTTTCCTTATCAGAAAAATTAGAAGAGAAACACTGGTAATTAATTTTTTACTTTTGTATTTCTTTATAATTGGAATTGGGTCTTTAGTCCACAGTGCTACAGTATCTGCAATATTTAATACCTGGCAGTTAAGTGCCTTACATTCGGCCGTATTTTTCTTTACTTTTGTTATGCTAACAGAACCACTAACCTCTCCTTCTACCAAGAAACTTCAAGGATACTATGGATATCTAGTAGCGTTTTTGTATGCAACTTTGCAGTTAAGGTTAATAAACATTGGACTTACTCCGGAAATGGCGCTAGTGATAGGAAACGTCTTTGCGTACTTTATTAGCCCAAATTATAGGTTGGATTTACTATTAAAGTGGAAAAAACAGCTTTCTTTAGATACGTATGCGTTTGCTTTTAATAAAACACCTAACTTTAAATTTACTCCGGGGCAATATATGGAATGGACACTCAGGCATAAAAATTCCGACTCAAGAGGAAACAGAAGATATTTTAGTATTGCGTCTTCTCCAAGTGAAAATGAAATAATAATCGCAGTAAAATTTTATAACCCGTCAAGTTCTTATAAAAAGGCACTTTTAAATATGACAGAGGGGCAAAGAATTATCGCCGCTCAAGTTGCCGGAGATTTTGTATTGCCAAAAAAAATAAATAAACCCTTGGTATTTATTGCAGGGGGAGTAGGAATAGCACCTTTCAGAAGTATAATCCAACATATTGTTGATAATAATTTGCAGGTTAATATTATTCTGTTTTATTCTAATCGAGAAGAAAACGAAATCTTATTTTCTGATACTTTTGAAAAAGCGCAAAGTTTAGGAGTAAAAACAATCTATACACTAACGGATATGAATAATATTCCCAGTACGTGGCAATGGGAGAAAGGATATGTTACAGAGGAAATGATAAGAAATAATAATCGCAGTAAAATTTTA
>JAMCQQ010000041.1 GCA_023379515.1 Actinomycetota bacterium | reverse complement strand
TCCTGATTCTCATTTGGTGTCGACTGGCATGTGGGCTTTATTTAAATGGAAACAACACAAATCTCTTAAAGTAAAATATTATTTTAAGCGAAGATATTCTTTTTATAATCGATGTCTCTTATAGGAATTAATGCTTCAAGATGATGAAAAGGGGGATATTAAAAATTCTTTAATCTATAAAATGTCTCTTGAAAACTCTTTTGGGTACTTTCAACAAGTTATTCTTGTTTCTTCTCCAAAAGATCAATATGTTCCTACCTATTCAGCGCGTATTCAAGTTACTCCCCAAATTGAAGATGACCCAAAACTTGGTTTGTCAATTCTTGAAATGGCCAAGAATCTATTGGATTCTTTATCAGGAACCAAGCTAGTTCGTCTTACAATAGTTAATAATACCATCACAGATGTTATTACCACAAAGAAGTCGCTCATTGATCTCAACAATATAATAGGTCGAACTGCTCACATCTGTTATCTAGAGAACCCTGTCGTGGCTCAACAGTTAATGCAAATTGTGTTTCCATTTTTGGTCTCTGATGAAGATTTGGATTAAACTACCCCTTTGAACTTCCCAGTATATTATCTGAAGTGACATCGATTATAAAAAGAATATCTTCGCTTAAAATAATATTTTACTTTAAGAGATTTGTGTTGTTTCCATTTAAATAAAGCCCACATGCCAGTCGACACCAAATGAGAATCAGGAAAAAGAGTTCCAAGATGAGGAGCAGCGAGGGAAATAAAAAGATGTAATTTATTTAAAATTCTTTTTAATGAAGAAATCTATGAGATGTTTATTAGATATTAAAGAAGAAATATTGAAAACTTAACCCTTACTTGAAGAGCGGCTCGAATAATCAAACATCCCATAGAATGTCCCACAAAGGATACTCTACATTGTCTTTTATCAAACTTAGGATCTAATATGATTGGGCATTTTTCTTGAAATATCGAGTTATATTTAAGAACTAAAATTGAAGAATTATTACGCTACCTTTGCAGAAATCTATGATTTCAGATGCTAACTGTTCTCCCATATCCCGAATACTCAAATGACTTGCTTCTTCATTGCTAATAGCACAATGAACCTAGAGTACGAATAAGACGTAAGAGAACAAGAGAAAAAATAAAGGTATTGCTTTATACCATTAAGTTAGATTGAGGATAATCTTCTGCAAGGATAGCTAATACTTGACTTAGCATTCTCATATCAAAACTATTTCCGAGGAATCCATGCTGAAAAATAACAAGATGGAGAGAAATATTTTGAGTAGGAATAGTCTCAAGGTTATTTGGATTTAATACAGATTTCACCCCTTCACCCATGTATTTTTCCATAAAAACATAAGGTAGTTTACTAGGAAACTATTGAATGCAACTCATTAGAAAAAATAATTAAACAAAAAAAAAAAGGAATATTTTCATTACCATATGTATATCTGTATTAAATATAGGCATAGCATGAGCAAAAAGCTTTGAGGTATTGGTTATTGATTGAAAAATTAATCCCTTAGGATCTTCATTAATCTTTTTCCTAGCATTTAATTCATTGGTCAATTCATCATCAATCTTCTTTTGGGCATCTATTTGAACCTGTAATAACGACATCATCTCTTCATCTTTTTGATCAGGGAGTCGATGAGAGCCTTCAAGACTGTAAACACAAAAAGATAATTTATCATGAAACTAATTAAAATATTAATAAAAGCTTACTTTCTGGTGTGAACCATCATTTGTTGACGCCAAAATATCTTTATTTCTTTTTCATATTCTTTTTGTAATTCTATTCTAATTCTCTTCATAACACTTCGGTAAGAAATAAAGAGTTGAGACCATCGCCCGGATAACTGACTATTATAAACCAAAAGATATTTATGAAACATTCTTGAAAATTCAGGAAAAGTGGTGATAGATTTTAAAATGTCATGGATTTCTTCGCGATGGGTAAGAAAGACACATTCATTTTCTGCTTCATCAGTTCGAGAGGCTTCTTGATAGTCAAATTCCATGGAAAATTTCTCTGTTTCTTTTCTCCATAATTCAAACTCTTTCATAATAAAATCACTGCTTTGGAATATTCTTGCATAATTCTTTAAAAGGATATTAGAATAAAGATGATATAAAGCTTCGATCTCTTGTAAATTAAGATTTTCAGATTTTCTAGAAACAGAGAGATTGCTACGAGAAGATACATTTTGGCTCAAACTCTTTTTATTATTCGGCGTGGAAGTTTTTGGCGATTCTGATGGAAATAAATTTAAAAAGGAATAACCTGAATTTCCAGCTTTTTCGGATAAATTTGAAACTGATTTGATCAAGGTTGAGACTCTAGATTTGGATTTCTCAAAAAAATAACTTGATTCAAAGAAACTTTCTCTATTTGCAGATTCATCCGACTTTAACTCTTCAAACTTTTTTAATGCAGAATTTGGATTAATAGAATTTGGGATTTCCCATGATTTTTCGTTCCCCAAAGAATATTTTATAATAAATATATTGGTAATTGCTGCATGAATCATACAATCTAATTCAACGAAATTATAGCTATCAAATGTGATCGGATAATAATGATGGAAGCCGCTCCCAATTTGCTGTAAAGATATAGTTTGAGTGCTAACAATGTTAAACTTGGGATTTTCATTTGTTTCCTCATCATCTGTCATATTGGCTAAAAGTAAATTGAATTGAATATGTAGCAAATCAGGACTTAAAATAGGCTTTTTGATGTCATCCAATAACGATTTTGTACGATTTAAAGTCAATCGCCATGAAACTCCTTCATTTAATTCCTTTAAAATAAATAATTACTTTGAAATAAAAAGAAGCGACGGTATTTAACAAAAGAAGCGCTTTTTACATGTTTCTCATTCTTATATCTGATGAGCAATGGTCGGCTATAAAAAGTCTTTTCAAAATCATCTACTTCACAACAAGCAGGTATATTAGACCTAGAAACCTAGAATAGTAAAAAATGTAATATATCATTTAATAATATTAAGTTAATGTTTTCTCACTCTTTGGCCCCCAACAAAGGAATCTAAACAAGAAGGAGCAGCAAATAAACCTACAGGGCCTATTTTAGTTCTTTGTTGACCATAATATAAAGAAGCATTAATTTTATATAATCCTCTCGATAGGAGATCAACATTTTGAAAATAACCCAAATGAAGAACGATATCAATGTCAAAGTTATATTCCATATTAATTATAATATAAATGCATGGAAAGTCAAAAAAAGATAAGTAAGAATAATGAAAATTAAATAGCAAAATAGCAAATAAATAGAAGGGGTAAAAGGAAAAGAAAAGTACCGAGATGGTTTCTATTACAGTTATTCTTACTTAT
>JAMCQQ010000040.1 GCA_023379515.1 Actinomycetota bacterium | reverse complement strand
AATTAATCTTGATCTATGACTCAAGAATCTTTTTAAGACCTTTTTCATCGAGATTTTTATTATTAGTAGCTCTATTAAATTTATCCGATAAATACTCGCCTCCGTCAACCATATTCAATAATTTCTTACTATAATTTTTTTTCATAAAAATGGATGGGGAATATTATTAAGTTCCTTGAATAGCTTAGGTTTTCCTGCTATTCCCATATCCATGGGTGCATTATATAATCTTGGGAAAGTAAAATACGGATATTTTTCATCTAAATGTAAGGGCTGTAATTGAGGGATTATCACTTTAATCACCTTTATACCATACTTATGTATCATGGGAGCAGTTATGTCAACATAAATAACGTCATATCCTTTAGACGCAAGTATCTTTATCAATTCCCTAACTTTTTCTTGATTAGAATTGTGTCTCAATTTGTGTAATTTATAAGGATTATTATTTTTTTTCTTATTTAGCCAAAAATCCAGATAACGGATTGTATTCTTAGGATACCAAAAAATCGCTCGATCCTCTATACTACTAATTATCTGAGGAGGAGCATGTTTAGGTCTCAAATACATATATTCATCCCTAACCCATGAACGAACCATAAGAGCCTCTTCAATAGAACCAATCACATTTTGACTTATATCAAATCCCGCCTTAAGTCCAACACAAACTGCAGGCCCCATACCAGTTCCATCAATAACAATCGACACAACTGCCGAAACACCAATATCAGTTGTTATGTCATTCACACATAATTCTAAATTATACCTTTTAAATATTTCAATTATTTTTGAAATTTTTTTATTTCCTAAAGCTTGAAGGTCGATTCTGGGGGAATTTAGATTATTATAATAATGGATCATGAAAGAATCCCGTTCTATTACTTCACATATGCCTCTATATATCGCATCATATATCGTCTCTCCCACTGCCGCTCCTGTTGAGATTGGTGATTGAAGAATAGGCTCAGATTTATAATACAAGTATGGAACATAAACAAGCTGAGCGGGGACCATAATTTCCGTATCGGTAATTAAAGATTTACCTATAACCCAAGATAATTTTCTTTCCTTGAGCGCTTCTCTTTTACTTTCTCCAAAAAACTCAGGAAGTAAGGCTAACTGAAATAGATCAAGAACATCTTCTTTGTTATTGACCAATTGATTAAAACTCTTATGAACCAGTACATTCCTATCATATGTGCTCAAGGAATACCTTTCTGCTGTTTCTCCTGTTAGCTTCAATAACGCATTATTTTTTTCAAATGATGCTCCCGAAGCTGTTGAATCCTTTGACACTTTTAATGAATTACCGTCTATAAATTGAGCAGAGTAATTATATAGTTGGGGTTCATCATTATAATTTGGAATTTTATATATCTTTTTTACAATTTTGGGATTATCAACTATGAATCTACTTATTCTATCAAGATAATTACTTACGTTCATTTTTACTTCTAAGTACAACAATAATTTATATAACAAAAGATTTAATGTTCAAACCTTATTACCCTCAAGGGTATTAGCCTTAAAATACAGGTCATCCCGACATAATCAGGACAAACATCAGGTTTGAACGAGAAGATACCACATGTTTAAGCTTGCGGTAGATTCATTGCACTAATCAACCCACCGCGTAATCTATTTACCTATACGACAAGGGCTGCACAAAGGTGGAGGGCCCGGTCTACAACGTGGCGGTGGTGGTGGCTGGGGTGTACACAAAAAAGCCCTCGTTCCCTTCATTGCTTGAGGAGTTTGAAACTCTTTTGCATCTGCCATGCTACGACTCATTTGCTCTACTACTTGTTCTGGACGACCCATACGATTCTCACCCCCTTTCAATAAACTTATAGCAAATTATATAGTTATAGAATAAAATACAAACTTACAATACTATTGGGAGGTCAAAAATGTCAATAGAGCAAATGGTTACATATTACAGAAATTATGCCTCAATATTTAGGAAAGAAGGAACCAGTATTAACAAAGGTGAGGCATATAGTATGCATATAGGCTATCGGGATGACAATAATTTTCTAGGACAAAATGGGTCAGCCTCCGAGCTTATGGAAAAAAAATTAATTAAGGATGCTGATATTCAAGATGGACAACAAATATTGGATGCCGGTTGCGGTACGGGTACCTTAGGATTTGAAATCAGTAGTTTATATCCGAACACTAAAGTCTATGGCATAGATCTGTTAGATGATCACCTTAAAGTTGCTTATCGACAACAAGGTAATTTTCCAGCTGTATTTTTTACGAAACAAGATTACCTTAATCTGGCTTTTAGAGATAGCTCTTTTGACAGGATTTTCTTTTGTGAAAGTCTAATCCATGCACAGGATAAAGATAAATTACTTTTAGAGGCATCCCGTGTATTAAAACCCAGAGGAAAAATAATAATCGCAGATATATTCATGTTAAACGACGATCTCAGCGAGGAAGATCAGCTGGGAAAATTACCTTGTTGTCGATAAGCAACTTTAAGGTGATCATCTAACAGATCTATGCCATAGACTTTAGTGTTCGGATATAAACTACTGATTTCAAATCCTAAGGTACCCGTACCGCAACCGGCA
>JAMCQQ010000039.1 GCA_023379515.1 Actinomycetota bacterium | reverse complement strand
TTTTCAATATAAGCATTGACATTGCTAAAGATAGTTTTGAAAAAGATGGACTGTATCAGGATAATATTTTGGATACGGTTAATTATTCTGAAATAATTAAGCTGATTAAAGAAATAAATTCTAACAACAGGTTTAATCTGCTTGAGACTTTTTCGGAAGTTCTTGCAAAAAAAATAATTTCTTATTCGCCGCTTATATTAAAAGTAAAAATAAGGGTTGAAAAAATCTCTCCTCCTATAAAGGAGAGTATCGGATCGGTTGGTGTCGAGCTTGAATTGGAAAGAAATGCAGATGGCCATGATTACGAACTTAAAACGGGTAAAAAATCGATTGTATTTTTATCTTTGGGATCCAACCTTGGTGACCGGGAAAAGAATTTGAAGGATGCAGTAAAAAAACTCAAAGCTAATCAAAACCTTGATATTATTTCTGTTTCTTCCATTTATGAGACAGAACCGATGTATGTGGAGAATCAGGAGTACTTTTACAATATTGTGTTAAAAGCAGAAGTTAAAGGTGCTTACAGCGCCTTTGAACTTTTAGGTTATGCCAAAAAGATAGAATTTGATTTTGGGAGAAAATCAAATTATGCAAGATATGGACCCAGAACAATAGACGTAGACATATTAACTTTTGACGGGTTAAAGATAGATTCTGATTTATTGAAGCTGCCGCATCCAAAAATTTTTGAAAGGAATTTTGTTCTTGTTCCACTCAGTGAGATTTCACCTGATTTTATGCTTAAGAATAAAAATATTTTGGATTATATTAATGAACATAACTTCAAAGAGAAAGTAACCAAATTAAAATGCTTTCAGTAAAAGAGGCTCAGGAAAAAGTTCTTAGCTGTCCGGTAAAACATAAAATAAAAAAGGTATCTTTGCTCGATAGCCTTGGAATGATACTTGCGGAAAATGTGATATCTGAAGATTTTATTCCTGCCTATGATAATTCTGCAATGGATGGTTTTGCGGTTAAAGCTATTGATATAATAGGTGCCGATAAAAATTATCCTATAAAACTCGCGCTTATAAAAGAAGATTTGCCGGCTGGAAAAATTCCTAAAAACAAGCTGGAATCAGGATATTGTATCCAGATAATGACCGGAGCTCCCATTCCTGAAGGCAGTGATTGCGTTGTAATGAAGGAAGATGCAATAAAAGAAGGAAAAGATGTGCTGATTTTCAAAGAATGCAAGCAAGGTGAAAATGTAAGATACAAGGGTGAAGATATTAAAAAAGGCGATATTGTCATTAATAAAGGTAAGAAAATTTTTCCCGGTGATATCGGGGTAATGGCGTCAATCGGCAGAAGTGAGATTTTAACTAATTTTCCTCCAACAGTTGGAATACTTGCTACCGGAAGTGAGCTTGTGGAAATACATGAAAAACTGGAAGCCGGTAAGGTAAGAGACAGCAACAGCTATTCCTTATCCGCCCAGATAAAAGAAGCAGGTGCCTGTTCCAAAAGATATGGTATTGTGAGGGATGATAAAGAAATATTGAAGAAAAAAATAGGCAAGGCTTTAAGCGATTGTGACATATTACTGCTCACCGGGGGAGTATCTGTTGGAGACTATGATTTTGTTAAAGAAATTCTGGGTGAATTAGATGCAGAATTTGTTTTCTGGAGAGTTAATCAAAGACCAGGAAGACCTTTGGCATTTTTAACTTATAATGATAAATTTATCTTTGCACTTCCGGGAAATCCTGTGTCTGTTATGGTTTGCTTTGAGCTTTATGTAAGGCCTCTCATAAAGAAAATCATGGGGGATAAAAAACTTTTCAGAGATAAAATCACTGCAAGAGCATCTTCTGAGTTCAAGCACAAGGAAGGGAGAACGGATTTTATCAGAGTAAAAATAGAGAAAATTGAAGATAAGACATACTTTAAATCAACCGGAATGCAGGGTTCCGGGATACTGATGTCAATGTCAGAAGCAGACGGATTGGCTGTTTTTCCCGAAGAAATGGGAAATATAGAAAAAAATTCAGAGATAGAAGTATATTTATTGAGAAATCAAGATTTTTAAATTGACAATCAGCATCCAATTGTTTAAATTTTATAAAACTATAATTTGAAAAATTGAATATTTTTCTCCGACTCAATTTTCCTAAAGCTGGGCAAGTTATAAGCAAAAGCCAGGGATCTTTGAGCGATAGGGCTAAAATGGAAACGTAATAGCCTCCCGTGTTTGAAAAGGAGATTTAAATGGCTGTTATAAAGCTGTTATATGATGGTATTGCCGGCAAATCTTCTTTTGCCGGCTTTTTTTATGCCTGAGTGGATCTATTACGGTATAAATGGATTTTATAAAACTTTGCCGGTTCTATCAGACATATAAGTCTGGCTTACCCGGTTCATATATATTCATTGGCAAAATATTTAAAAAACAAAAACATAAAGAGAAAAGAAGGGAAAAAAATGGGAAACTTCAAAAAAGCAATTGCAGGAATTATAATTGCGGCACTGTCAATTATCGGTGCTATAGCTGCAGCATCCTGCACAAGAGATGCGGAGCTTATACTTGCATCAACAACAAGCACCCAGGACAGCGGACTGTTTGATGAGCTCATCCCCGCTTTTGAGAAGTCCAGCGGCTATAAAGTCAAAGTCATTGCAGTTGGCTCAGGCGAAGCGATAAAGCTTGGTGAAAAGGGTGAGGCTGACGTGCTTCTTGTTCATTCGAGAAAAGCCGAAGACCAATTTATTGCGGATGGTTATGGTATTGAAAGAAAAGATGTAATGCACAATGATTTTATAATCGTTGGTCCTGAAAGTGACCCGGCAAAAATAAAAGGTATGGAATCGGCAGCAGATGCATTTAAAGAAATTGCAGACAGCGGTAGTATTTTTCTTTCCCGTGCCGATGATTCGGGAACGCATAAAAAAGAACTGACGATATGGGAAAAAGCACAGGTCAAACCTGCAAGAGATTGGTACATCGAAACTGGCCAGGGGATGGGCGAGACTCTGATAATTGCCCAGGAAAAACAAGGATATACTCTAACTGACAATGCAACCTGGTTTGCAACTAAATCCAGCCCGGGCAGCAGCCTGGTTGAACTTGTGAAAGGTGACAAGGATCTTTATAATCCTTATGGTGTTATTGCTGTCAATCCGGAAAAGCATCCTGATATTAAAATAAATTACAAAGGTGCAATAGCTTTTATAGATTTCATAACCGGAGAGCAAGGGCAGAAAATCATAAAAGAATTTGGTTTTGCCAAATATGGCCAACCTTTATTTTATCCTGATGTCATAAAATAGAAATAAAGAAATTATGGTATTATATTTACATTCTGGACAGATTACTATTTTCAAGCATGGCAGGGCAGTGACTGCCCGGAATAAGCTCATAAAATAAAAAACATTAATTATGGAACTTATATTGCAAGGCATAAAAAGTGCATTTATTTTGATATTTTCAGGAAATAAGGAAATACTTGAAATAATTTTACTGACCCTAAAAGTTTCAGGAAGTGCAGTAATCATTTCAATGGTTCTTGGGATTCCTATCGGGCTTCTGATTGGCCTGAATAATTTTAAAGCTAAAAAATTTATAATTACAATAATAAATACCGGAATGGGCCTGCCTCCTGTTGCAGCAGGGCTTTTTATAAGCCTAATGCTCTGGCGCAGCGGACCATTTGGGATTATGGGAATAATGTATACACCCGCAGCAATGATAATTGCCCAGGTGCTCATAGCATCGCCGATAATAGCAGGTATAACACTTGCCGCAGTCCAGCAGGTAAATCCTAAATTGAAACTTCAGGCACAATCGCTTGGCGCTAACAGGATACAGGTTTTGTGGATTTTATTAAAGGAAGCCAGACTGCCGGTCCTTGCAGCTATCATGGCGGGTTTTGGCGGTGTGATATCCGAGGTTGGTGCCGTAATGATGGTTGGCGGCAATATTAAGGGGCAGACACGCGTTCTGACAACAGCCACAGTTCAGAATGTCAGAATGGGCAATTTTGATGTTGCAATTGCACTTGTAATCATTCTTCTGATTCTGGCATTTATTGTGAACATATTTTTAACTTTAATACAACAAAGAGAAAACATGACATGGTATCAAAGATTCTGGAAATAATCGGGCTTGAAAAAAAGTACAACAGTGGATTTTCCTTAAAAGTTGATCATCTATTTACTGAGGAAAATAAGATATTGGTCATGATAGGTCCTACCGGCTCCGGTAAGTCTACACTTATAAGGCTGATAAACTTATTGGAGAATCCCGATAGTGGAAGTATTTATTTAAATGGCAGACTGATTACCGGAAATGGTTTTGATAAAATAATGTCAAGAAAGGAAATGTCTACAGTGTTTCAGGAACCTCTTCTTTTCAACATATCTGTTTATAATAATATATTGATGGGTCTTGAATTCAGAGGTAAAAAAATAACAGACAGCAAGGAAATATTTGATTATCTGATTGACAAATTAAGAATAAAGAATCTGTTGAAAAGAAATCCCAGAAGCCTCTCGGGAGGTGAGCAGCAAAGGGTAGCTCTTGCGCGTGCACTTATCCTGGAACCTAAACTTTTACTGCTTGACGAGCCGCTTGCGAACATTGATCAGCTATCAAGAGAAGAAATGCGGAATGATTTATTTGAAATACTTAGAACAACAGGTCGGTCAACTATTTATGTAACACATGACCGCAACGAAGCAATGATAATTGCAGATTCCATAGCAGTTATCAATGAAGGCAGGATAGAGCAGCTTGGTTTAAAAGATGAAGTTTTCAGAAAACCTGCCAGCGAATTCATTGCCAAATTCGTCGGGGTTGAAACATTGATCGAAGGAATTGTTGTTGAATTCACGGATAATGTGTGTCGGGTAAAAGTTGATGGCAGTAAAAATGATATCTTTGCGGTTGCTTCATCAGCCGAATTGGGAGCGAAAGTCACTGCTGCAATAAGACCCGAAGATGTAGTTTTATATAATATTGAAGTAAGCCCCGGATTGTCTTCCGCAATGAATTCTTTTGCGGGAGAGATTACCGAAATACAGGACCTTGGAATATTTAAAAAAGTTGAAATAGACTGCGGTTTTAATCTTGTTTCATTTGTGACCGCTAGTTCCATTGAAAGACTGGGTCTTGCACCGGGAAAGAAAGTTTTATCTTCTGTAAAAGCAAGTTCGGTTCACATACTGGCGGGGAAGGCAATATAATGCTGATAGACAGTTTTAATAGAAAAATAGATTATCTGAGGCTTTCGGTTACAGACAGATGTAACCTGCGATGCACTTATTGCATGCCTGCAGGCGGCATCAGGCTTATAGACAGAAAGGAAATACTGACTTTTGAAGAGATATTGAAAGCTGTTGGTATTTTGTCAGAAATGGGGATAGGGAAAATAAGGATTACAGGCGGGGAGCCTCTTGTAAGAACTGGTATTATTGACTTAATAAAGCAAATAAAGAAAATTGAAAAAATTACTGACATTTCCATCACTACGAACGGTATTTTGCTGAATAAATATCTGGATGAACTGTATAAAATACCGGTATCGGGTATCAACATAAGTCTTGATACACTTGACAGGCAAAAGTACAAAGAAATAACCTGCGGGGGCGAAATAAATCTGGTTTTAAACGCAATTTCAAATTCAATTAATGTTGGCATAAAATCAGTTAAAATTAATACAGTTATAACCAACCTTCTTGACGAAGAAGACATAAAAGGTTTTGCGGCAATGACTTTAGATAAGCCTGTGCATGTAAGATTTATAGAGATGATGCAGCCTGCCGGCGGCGAAGGCGATATAGAAACTATAGAATGCAGCAGCATAGGCAGAATTAATAGTCTTAAGTCCCATAATTTTAGGCCCGATAGCTCAAATCAGGAGTTCAATGCTTTGGACACCATTTTTTCTGTAATGAAAGGAATTGGTGAATATCATGCAGTAAATGATAAAATAGGAAATGGACCAGCGCTTTATTACAAGTTCAAGAAGACAAGAGGTTCCATAGGTTTTATAATTAATGATAAGCAATACTGCAGCTATTGCAACAGGATAAGACTTACCCCATACGGAACGATAAAATTATGTTTGTTTTCAGATAAGGAATATGATATTAAGAAAAAGATACGGGATAATTATCCGGTTGCTGATATAAAAGCTGAAATTGCTGAATTTGTTAAAACAAAACCTGAAAACAGGGAAGACAGCTGCAGGTATGATAATAAAGATAAAGTTCCAGCCAACATTAAATTGAAAGATTTTATGAGCAGGATTGGAGGATAAAATATAAAATGACAGACAAACCAGATGACAAAATAACTGATAAAATGAATGAATTAACTCATATTGATAGTACCGGCAAGGTTAAGATGGTTGATATTTCAAACAAAAACGAATCCCTGAGAACTGCTGTTGCCAGCGGGTATATCCTGCTAAATGAAGAAATAATTTCTAAGGTTAAAAAAAATGAGATCCAAAAAGGCGATGTTCTGGCTGCGGCAAAAATTGCCGGCATTAATGCATATCAGCCGAATTGGGAGCTCATACCTCTTTGCCATCAAATCAAATTGACAGGTATTGAAATAAATTTTCGGATTGAGGAAAATACAAATAAAATAATTTCAACTGCAATTATTTCAGGTTATGACAGAACAGGAGTTGAAATGGAAGCACTGGCAGCTGTTTCCGTAAGTTTGCTTACGATATATGATATGTGCAAGGCATTATCCAAAAAAATGATCATAAATAATATTGAACTATTAAAAAAAAGCGGCGGGAAGTCTGATTATGAAAGGTAAAATAGTATCTATAAATATAAGTGAACAAAAAGGTGAGAAGAAAAAGCCTGTTAAAGAAGCATTCATTAATGAATTAGGTATTATAGGCGATGGGCACAGCGGTGACTGGCACAGACAGATAAGTTTTCTTTCCTATGAGAGCATAAAGTCTTTTAACCAAAAAGGGTCTATAAATACAAGTCCGGGTGATTTTGCTGAAAACATTACAACAAGCGGGATCAATTTAGCTGGATTAAAAATTGGAGATATTTTAGCCGTCATGGATGAAAATTCAAACGCCAGTGATGGTAAAAAAGTAATTTTAGAGGTTACTCAAATAGGCAAAGAATGTGTCACTCCGTGCAGAATATATTACCAGGTGGGCTCTTGCATTATGCCTAAGGAGGGATTGTTTTGCAGGGTGATAAAAACCGGTAAAATCAAGGTTGGAAATTCTATCATAGTTGAAAGAAATTGTAAGAAACAGGTAAAAAATGAACGAAAAACAAAATCGTAAAATTGCTGTAATAACTGTCAGTGATAAAGGATACAGGGGCGAAAGGGAAGACAGAAGCGGAAAATATATAGTTGATTTCTTTAAAGAAAAAGGCTGGGATATTGCCGAATATTCAATTGTTCCGGATGAGGTAGATCTTATAAAGGACAAGATAAAAGAAATTTGTGACAACGGAAAAGCAAATTTGATA
>JAMCQQ010000038.1 GCA_023379515.1 Actinomycetota bacterium | reverse complement strand
ATCTTTGGAGGAATTAAAACATCCTTTTGATCAACCGGTTGGCCAGCTAAAGTTTTCATTAATGCTTCAGCAGGAACTGACCCAACTAAGTCTAACTGTTGCACAACAGCAGCAGTAATACTGCCAGCTTTTATAGCATCATATACACTTCCGACGATATCAAATGGGGTAAGTTGGACTTTGCCTACTAAATTAGCATTTTCCAAAGCTTTCAAAGCACCCAATGCCATAATATAATTAGTACTGAATACACCCTTAATGTCAGGGTCTGATACTAACAAATCCTCCATGTCTTTTTGACTTTGTTCCAGTGATACAGATGTACCTTTTGTAGGCAATACTATCATTCCAAGCTCGGCCATTTTATCTTCATACCCTTTAGTTCGAGCAATAGAAGTTGGGGAACCGGGAGTTCCATTCCATGCCTGTACCTTGGAACCTTTATCCATAAATTTAGCAGCCTCTTCAGCAGCCATTTGTCCGCCAAGATAATTATCAGACAGAGCAAAACACACATAGTCTGCTCCGGTTACCCCTGCATCTGTAATTGCAACAGGTATGTTGTTTTTATTAAATAAATCTTTTATAGGAGTTGAAACCTGGTCGGATGCACCTGCAGGAAATAATATCAGACCATCAACTTGCTGAGCATATAAATCTTCTATAACACCAACAAGTTTTCCTGGATCAGTATCTCCTGCATCTGTTAAGATTACCTCTACGGCAAACATATCAGCCCATTTTTGACTTTTTAATTCATCTATTGCACCCTTTATTATAACCTGAACCGATAGGTTTGTTCCGTAGGTTACACCATAACCTATTTTTATTGGTTTGGGTGCTGCTGCAGTTGTTTCAGCTGCTACAGTTGTTTCAGCTGCTACAGTAGTAGCTGCTGCTGTAGTTTCTGCAGTTGTAGTTTTACAACTTATTCCTGTTAGAGCAATAGAAACTACGACTATTGCAACTAATAACAACGTTAATACCTTTTTCATTTTATTTCTCCTCCGAACTTTTAATTGATTCTGTTTTCTGCAATGTACCAAATAAATCAAAATAATAAATTTTAAAAAAAATCACCTCCTCTTTTTATTATTTGATTCTTGATAAAATTATTGATAAATTCTTCTTGTTAGCTTTCTTATAATTAGTGCTCAGACAATAAATACTTTCTCTGAATAATTTATTATTCATATTATGTACTACATATTAATAAATATTTTTATAAATTTCAATACATTTTGGAAAAATTCTGGAGAACTTCGTATACTTTCCTAGAATTTACTTTATTAAAAAAAATCAATAATATGCATTCATAATAAAAACCAGTTAAGTTTATAATTTTGTCCAACCTTTTAAATACACTATTTGACCAAGTATTAATATAATTGAACCCAGCTTATCTTTGGTGAAGTCGACGGTATGCAGTTACAGTAACAGCAGCAATTAAGATAATTCCTTTAATCATTTCCTGATAATAATAAGGCATTCCAAACATAGCAAGGCCATTGGTTAGAACAGAGATAATAATAACACCAATAAAGGTGCCAATTAGTGTACCTGCTCCACCAGTCAGGGCAATCCCACCCAGGACTACTGCAGTTATGGTATCAAATAAAAAATTATCACCAGACGAACCGTTACCTGAAGACATTTGTGCTGCAACAAGCATACCAACTAATGCAGCCATCATTGAACTCATGATATAAGTAATAATCTTAACACGATCTGATTTTATTCCTGATAAACGCGCAGCTAAAACATTGCCCCCAGTTGCATAAACATGTCTGCCAAAGCGCATTCGTGTCAGCACAATATGGAATATTATATACAAAACAACCATTATTATAATAGTGTATGAAACTTTTCCTATAAGTCCTTTCCCAAGTATCAAAAAACTTTCATTTTTAATATAAACAGGATTTCCTTTTTGTAAAGCAAATATCATACCATGGACAATTGTCATCGAAGCTAAAGTTACTATAAAATCTGCAACACCAACTTTGGTAGTTAAAAACCCATTAAATAAACCCACACATAACCCAAAAGCTAGTGTGACTATTATAACTGCAGGAGTACTCCAACCAAATTGTGTCAATAAAGTTGCTGAGAATACACCAGAAAATCCAATTACTGAACCTACGGATAGGTCAATCCCACCAACTAAGAGAACGAAAGACTGTCCTAAAGCCACTATACCAAGGAAAGATGACAATCTACCAATACCGATAATATTATTTAATGAGAAAAATGCCTGGGAGCGGACTCCCATAATAATCATTATTACAATAAGTGATGCAAGTAAAGTCAATTCCTGTGCATTTTGAGCTAAAAAAAATTTCCATCCCCTAGCTAATTCAGTAATAGGTGTTTTAGAATTTATATTATTCATATCATTTATCCTCTAATCACCTTCCATTATACGTGATAAAAGTTGGTCTTCAGTTATTTCTCCCTGTTTAAAGTTATATTTAAATCTCCCATTTTTAATAACGAAAACTTGGTGGCAAAGATTGCAAAGTTCATCCAGTTCAGAACTGATCAAAATTATTGCAACTCCCTGAGAAGCAATTTCGACTAAAAGACGGTGGATTTCTTCCCGTGAAGCAATATCCACACCTCTTGTAGGCTCATTAATAATAAGTATATTTGATTTTGCAATCAACCACTTGGCAATGACAACTTTTTGAGCATTCCCACCGCTAAGACTGGTGGTGGCCATATCTTGACTTGACATAACAATATTTAATCGATCTGCATATGTTTTAGCAAGATTTCGTTCCTTGGATTGGTCAACAAAACCTAAAGGACTTATTTTATTTAAAATTGCTAATGTCATATTATGTCGTATACTCATATTGAGAAGTAACCCTTGTTCTTTACGGTCTTCTGGTACCATGCCAATACTGGCTTTTATAGCATCTACGGTGTTTTTGACGTTTAATTTCTTTCCCATCAACTTTATTTCACCACTATCTATACCAGTAGCTCCAAATAAAGCCATTGCAAGTTCCATTTGCCCTGAACCAGTAAGACCACCAATGCCTATTGCTTCACCGGGATGAATAATAAAACTTATATCTTCAAACCTTTTTGATTTTGTAAGCTTTACTACTTCAAATATAGCCTCACTACCTTTATTAAATGGCTTTATCTTTATATCCCCTTTGGAATATCTATAACCAACTACAAGTGAACATAAAAAGTCAAGATTTAAATCATTATTTACTTCTAAAGTATCAATTAATTTTCCATCTCTAAGTACTGTAATTCGGTCAGAAATTTCCAATACTTCATCCAGATAGTGGGACACTAAAATAACACTTTTCCCTTGATCCCTTAGTTTTTTTAAAATCGTAAATAACCAGTCTTTTTCATCAGAAGTTAATGCTGCTGTTGGTTCATCCATAACAAATATTTTAGCATCATATCCAATAGCTCTAACTACTTCTATAATACGTCGCTTGCCAAGACCCATCTCTTCAACCCTTGAACTGGTATCCCAATTCAGCCCAAGAGGTTCCAATAATTTAGCACTCTCTAAAAGCTGAAATCGGTTATTTATCCATCCAATATATCCTCTTGTATCTTCCCTTCCTAAAAATATATTATCTGCGATGCTTAGGCTGGGTACAAGCAAAGGTTCCTGATACATAAAACTGACCCCAAGGTTATGAATTAAGCTTGGGGTCAGTTTATCTTTGTCTATATTGCGATCAAATATTTTAATAGTACCTTCATCACATGCAGTAGCTCCAGACAGAACTCTTATCAGAGTCGACTTACCAGCACCATTTTGTCCAATAAGGCCATGGATTTCACCCTTGTTTATAATCAGGTCAACACCCTTTAATGCTTGCACACCTCCATAACGCTTACTTATGCCTCGCATCTCAATTACTGGTACTGGTAATTTGTTTACAACTTTTTGCAAATTTTACCCCGCTGGCTGCTCAATTACTGTAAAGAAAGGTTGTAATGAGTTATAAATAACGTCTGGAGTTTTGCCGGCCTTAATATCTTCTATGGTAAAATTTCCACTTTTAGTTTGAATCCATTTAGCCGGAGCTTGGATGTTATTTATAGCTCGGATTATTATAGCAGCACCCATATCTGCTGTAGGCTTTGGAAATAATAATGATGTACTATAAAAGCCACCCTGATTGGATTTCATAGAATCTATTGCTGCAGGTGATCCGTCAATTGAAAAAATTTTAATCTTATCCTGACGGCCTGCAGCTTGAATAGCGGCTACTGCACCTACGCCTGCATCGTCTGCAACGGCTATAACACCGTCAATTTCCGGAAACTTATTAAGCCAAGCCTCCATTTGATTTTGGGCAGATGGTACTGATGGCTCTCCAGTACCGCCCCATTTTTCTCTAGCAATAACCTCAATTCCAGGTGCTGTCTTAAGAGCATCATCATAGCCTCTTTGACGTTCCAGACATCCTTTAGATTGTGGCAAGTCAAAAACGACAATCTTACCCTTTCCGTTCAAAGCTTTTATACATGATTGCCCAGCCATATATCCATCATTATAATGACTCGGAGTAACAACAGCTGTTAATGGTTCTGTATTTGTAGGATAATCCAATAAACTAACAAGTATAATCCCTGCCTTTTGTGCAGCATCTACTGCATCATTAAGAGCAACAGGATCAATTGCAGTAAATATAATGCCATCTACTTTTTGACCTATCAAGCTGTTTATTTGATCTAACTCCGTTTTTGGATCACCCTTAGGGTCCATATCTATCTGCGTACCACCATGTGCTTCTATAACGCTGCGAGTCTCTGCACCAACTTGGGACCAGAACCAGTTTGCGAAATGGTAAGGAATAAAACCTATTTTACCAACCTTCATGCCTGTTGTGTCTGGTATTTCTACAGGATCTCCTGCTTTAAGTGCTGCAACAGTAGCTGCTGCACTAGTCTCGGCTGCTGTTGTTTCAGCAGTTGTAGTCTTGCAACCAATTCCTGTTAGAGCAATAGAAGCTACAACTGTTGCAACTAGTAGCAATGTTAATACCTTTTTCATTTTATTTCTCCTCCGAACTTTTAAT
>JAMCQQ010000037.1 GCA_023379515.1 Actinomycetota bacterium | reverse complement strand
TATCAAATGTTGTGTTTTCTCTACATTTGAATGTTTTTATAACACTTGCTCTCATTTTTATTTTTACTTTACCACTTATTAATCAATCTCTTTGGACACATACATTAGAAAGAAAATTCTTTGCACAAATAGGCTGGGCATTGTTTTTAACTGCCTGTCTTTTTGAACTGTCGGTGCTTTTATGGTTTTGGCCAAGTACTCCTACGCTAATAGCGCTATTCTTAACTGGAGTTTTTTATACAATTATTGGTATTTCACAGGTATGGTTTGATAAAAGACTATTCAAAGCAGTTATCTGGGAATATTTATTAGTGTCTGTAATAGTTTTTACCGTTCTTGTAATTTATACTTCCTGGATTTAAAAACCTCAAAAAAATACATGATCTACATATAGGGTAGAGGAGTGAGGAGAATGTAATTTGGAAATAAGAAGCACCAAAATAGGTGATATACTTTGATATAGTTAACAAAAAATAATTATAGGCCTATATAAATGTGGAAAACTTTTAACATCGTGCGTTTTCACGGAGAAATAGTTAGAATTTTCACGGACTAGAAGTCCAACCTGCAAAGAGAATATAAAGGCCGTCATGAAAGATCGGGAATCTTCATTTATCGAAAAAAATACGAATGCATCTTTGGATAACTCCCTTTGGAGCGATTCTTACAAACGTTGTAAATATATCACTTATCTCAACGGGTTGCTAAATGGCTTAGCGGACCTTAGGGAGCCATAAGGGGTTCAAATAAATTTTATAAAGCAGTTAAGAGAAGAGTGAACATGATTTAAATAATACGTTTAAATTTATTTATATTGGTCCATACACTTCCCGATGGAATGAAATAAGACAAAAAAAGGCGCTAGGAAAGCAATTGATACTACGTCGCACAATAATACTTTTACGACGCCACTCAGGCACGGTTCAGGGAGGAGTGGTCATTCTGCCTGATGATATTTTATTGTTTTTATAACAATTTTTATTATTCTTCTTTTCCCTTTTAATAATTTCCCTTTTATTTCCCTGACTATGGTTTTTTTTATAATCCCCTACTATAGGTTTTTAACTTTTTAATTATAATGAGGCTAACTGAAGCTAAAAAATTAGTCAATTTTGTACTTCTCCGAGGCTAGTAGAGCTAATTTGCTAATTATTTGGCGCGTTGGTTTTTCCTCGTTCATTTTTACACCTATATTTTCTATCTCGACACTCACTTCTACAGGTATCGTCATCTATATATATCTTTGGACATTCACTTAGCTGAGGATAAACATATCTAATGCAATATCCGCTAGGTGTGCAGGCATACAGTGTATTAGGATTATTATGTCCCTGAACAGTTGTAGATGTTGACGGTGCCGTAGTGGTATTTGTGGTAGTCGTAGGAATGGGTGTTGATGCAGGACAATTAGAATTTATTGTAATATTTTCGGAAACTCCATAATTATAATTACAATTTTTTCCGCAGCCATTGCTGCAGCCAACAGCTTTTATGGACTTATCTGATCTGTTGTTTAAATTTACTAAAAGTTTGAACCAATGACTGCAAGACGATCCGTCATTTTCATATGCATAAGGAATATTAAACTTCTGACAAGGAATTTTCTTAATGTATACTACGCCGTTTTTTTCAAAAGGACTTCCGCAAAAAGGTATTGTTTTTGGAAAACATCCGTTATCGTCATAATACATTAAAAGAGCTGTTCTTATGGACGTAAGGTCAAACTTAATCTTTCCATCCTCAGCTTTAATTAATTGTGGTGTAATTGCTCCGTAGAATGCAAAGGCTATTACTGCAGTCAAAGTTATCGCAAGAAGAGTTTCTATTAGAAAACGGCCTCGATTAGGCTTTCTCTTAGATTTCGGCACATTTTTATGGTCTCACATTCAAAACTTGAAGTCAAAAATTGACAGAAATTACTGTTTGGGGTAAAGTTGTTGTAATGATTTTTAACCTCTTAGTCATCATTACATCGTTTTCGTTTTTAGTATCCTTAAATTCATTTTCATCAGGTTCAGATAAAAAAGCAAATAAGCTTTCAGAATCAATCATTGAAAAATCTTATGCAAAAGGACTGCCTGAAGTAAAGGGTAAGACATCAAAGAACTCTCTAAATGCAGACGTTGTAGAAGAAGAAGTTCCTTTAGAGATGTTAATTACTCCGACAGCTGTTCCCACTGTTGTTCCTGTTGTCCAAGAACAAAGTCCAAAAGATGACTGGGGAAAAGCACAGCAATTAACTGAACATACGTGGACGATAAAAGTAGGTCAAGACGGTCAGCTGGCCGGAGCTCAAGAAATATTTAACGCTCTTAATAATTATAGAAATAACAAAGGAAAAGGTTCTTTAGGTTGGGAGCAGTCTTTAGCAGACTTTGCAAAAACAAGAGCAGATCAATTTAATCGCGAGCAAAAGCTAGATGATCATGCTGGCTTTATGTCTTATTTCAGCCAGGATAAGATGCGGGAGATGGGACTCAGAGGCGCTGGAGAAAATTCAGCTGTTGGGTATAATATGACAGGAACACATTTAATAGAATGGGTTTTTGCTGGAGATCCTGATCACGATGGTAATCAATTAAATTCCGCCTGGAACGTTGTTGGGATTGCAACTTCGGGAAATGCAGTTAATTTTATCTTCGGAACGAAATAACCTATAGCGGTTTAAAAAGAAGCTTATATAAAACTACTTACTTGCAGTTCTTGGCATCGATGTTCTCCTAAAGGAAACATGATTCATATTATTAGGATGAATAATGGTTGGTGAAAGCTGTCTTTTTTGTTTTTGATCGTATCTTGGTATCTCTCCATAATATCCGCCTTTACTATCTTTTTCTATAAACCCAAAAGTTCCTTCTGATACGACGACTCCCTGTTCTTTAAGGTGTTGATAATTTATATCAATTTTAATTTTACTGTTGTCAATAAGTGTTGCTTCTAAAAATCCCCATTTACTTGGAGCGCTTCCCACAAAGCCATCCTCCAGTTTTAAGTTCTCTACCTCCATATATAAATTATCTGCTCCCTGTCTTTTTGGCATAGCGACTCCTTCTATCTCAGCGATCTTTGATAGATCAATAGCATTATAGTTGTATTGTTCATTCAAGTTATTAGGAGATTTTCTTATTGTTGCTTTTGATAAATCTATTGAGGTTGTTCCAGGGATAAATAAAACAGGGATTTGTTCTGAGACTTCAACATTTTCATTTGCTTCGATCCCAGGTTCTGCCGTAGATGTTGCCGTAGGACGATTATTTAATTGTTCTTCTGCGTTTGGTCCGTTGATTGCTTTATCAGCAATGCCATATCCTAACCATGAAAGTGCTATTGCCATTCCTCCTGTAACAACTTTTCCAAACCTGGTCTTTAAAAATCTTGACGGTCTTCTTCGATTTATCTCTCTTACATGAGCGGATAGCTCTCTTTCCGTGTATGGTGGTGTATCTGAATCTATACTTTGAACCTTTGATAAGGCATCTCTACCCTGGTTTTCTGGAAGTAGATGATCAAGTGGCCCAGGTCTTTCAGACATATCTATAGTATGCCTATTTAAGGCTAATTTGTCAACTAATTAGAAAATTTATCAACGATGAGCTTTTTTAATTCTTGATTTTGCCCGTCATAGCCAAGAGCCCAAATGCCGATTCCTTTTAAATCTTTTTTATTGACAAAATCATATTTTATTCCCAGCGATCTTACATTATCAAAATGAACAACATGTTCAACGTCATTGTCGTCAGAATAATTGTAAAAAGGAGTTTGTGTTGTTTCATCCCAGCTTATCTTAGAATTCTTGCTACTATTTGCAATTTCGGAATATGACAAAATGCTTGCCGAGGAGTTTTTAGGCCAATCATATCCGTAATATGGAACGGCTAATATAATTTTTTCTGCAGGAATTTTTTCCAAATAATTT
>JAMCQQ010000036.1 GCA_023379515.1 Actinomycetota bacterium | reverse complement strand
CCCTTATTTGCAGGTGATACTTCTTGCAACTAAGTTTGGTTTATAACCAGTCTTTTCAATAGCATTTTTAATTAGTGCTTTTAATTCTTCACTTATATAACCTTTTTTATTTACATATCTTGAAACCGTTGCTATTGATATACCAGCTTCTTTTGCTACATCTTTAAGATTGACCATTGTTATTCCTTAAATAATTAAATTTGTAAACGTTTATGCAAACGTTAATATACAACTATATATATGTCAAGTATTTTATTAATATTTTATTAATATTTTTTGTAACTATTTAGCATATATAATATAACATAACATAAAAATTCATTGCTATAAAAGAGGTTTAAATAAAAACTTCTAACTGGTCTTTGAAAATTTAATAGAGCTAAGAAGTATCACCTGCAAATAAGGGGTTACCGTATATTGCGCTATATGTTGTTCAAACATTGATATTTCATGTTTTGAAGCGGTAGAAATATAACTTCGGATATTATAAAGGCCTGGCTGCCTTCATCAGAACGAAAACCGCCCAATATTTTTTGTTGGAGTTTGCTCATTCTAATATCCCTTTCTGCCAGATTGTTGTCAAAGGGAATTGCGGGATCTGTCATAAATTTTAGAATATCCTTCTTGTATTTTTTCATGCGCTTCAATAGGTTACGGACTTTACTTTTGGCTATACGCCCCCGTTTACCACTTCTATATTATCCCATTAGGCATCGATACAGTTTAATTTAGATTTTAAGTGAAGTAATTCGCTCTCTTCAGTTATTATAAATATTAATTACTTTTAGCTCCATATATAGGTCCAAAATTTTTACATGCCCTGAAGTCTGCTCCTTCTAGATCTAACGTACCAAAAGCATTCCAGGCACTTGGTCTAAAGATTCTTTCTTTTTCTACTTTATGCAAACATACCGGTATTCTTAACATAGAGGCTAAAGTAATTAAATCGGCACCTATATGATCGTAGCATATAGACGCATGGTTTGCTCCCCAGTTATTCATAACAGAATAAGCATCAGTAAATGCTCCTTTACCCGTAAGCACCGGTGTAAACCAAGTAGTAGGCCAGGTGGAATCAGTCCTTTTATCAATTATGTTATGAATTTTATCGTTTAGCGTTACAGTAAATCCTTCTGCAATCTGCAACACAGGTCCAAGTCCTTTTGCAAGGTTAATTCTTGACATTGTTACCGGCATACTTCCTTCCGAGAGGTAGTCGGTTGAAAAGCCACCACCTCTAAAGTAGTCAAGATTTGCAGGTCTAAAAAGTGTAGCTTGGAGCATATCAGACACTTCCTTTTTAGTTATTTGCCAGAACGGCTTAATTATAGGTTTTCCATCTTTTTTTTGCTTTCCCGTTCCATCAAGGGCTGCTGAACCTGAGTTTATTAGATGTATTATTCCGGTACTTGCCTCCTGGGGCAGATCTAAGCCTGTTACCCTTTTTACTGCTTCAGGACTCCAGTAAGTTCTTACGTCTGCAAATATCTGTGCAGTATTTGTAAGCAGATGGCCAAAAAGCATCGAGATGGCATTAAGATAGTCATTTTCGGTAGCAAATATAAAAGGCTTTCTTGTGCCATTCCAATCAAAGGAACTGTTTAGAATAGTTTCTGTAAAATCACCATTAGGTAGAAAATCAGTCCAATGTCTCTGACCCTGAAAACCTCCAGCAATTGCATTATGTCCCAGTGCTTCTTCATAAAAGCCTTCTTTTTCAAGTTTAGCATTTCCTACCATAAGGTCTTTTGCAATGAGCGTCATTTTGACAACTGTTTCCCAGTCCTTGTCTTTTTCAACCCTCGATTTTATCTGTTCTTTAGAATTATTATCCTTCCCTTCCCTGCATGAATTTTTTACCCACTCGATTGCTCTTACAAACTCGTCTTTGTCATAGATACCTAAATTTATTCTTCTTATTATTTCAGACATATCTATATATTCATATCTCATACCTAAATAGCTTTCCAGAAAGTCAGGGTCTATGATTGAACCAGCTATTCCCATGCTGACTCCACCTATCGCCAGATATGACTTCCCTCTAATTATAGATGCAGCTATGGATGATCTTGCAAACCTTAGAAGCTTTTCTTGAACATCTTTAGGGATATAATTGTCTGATTTGTCCTGTACGTCTTTTCCATAAATACTGAACGCAGGTATTCCCTTCTGATTATGTGCTGCAAGAGCAGCTGCTAGATAAACTGCTCCTGGCCGTTCAGTACCATTAAATCCCCATACTGCTTTAAAAGTATAAGGATTGATATCCATCACCTCAGAACCATAACACCAGCAAGGGGTTACCGTAATAGTGATTCGTACTCCTTCTCTTTCAAATTTTTCTTCTGCCCTGGCAGCTTCCGCAACCCCTCCAATTGTAGTATCTGAGATTATGCAATCCACTGATTTGCCATTTGGATATTTTAAATTACTAGATAATAAATTTATTACTGATTTTGCCATATTCATGGTTTGATTTTCTAATGATTCCCTGATCCCACCCATTCGGGCGTCTATTGTAGGACGTATACCTATTTTTGGATATAAATTTCTTAAACTGGATTTAATAGAATTCTTTTTATTATTAAACATTTTTATTAAAATTTCTTTTTAAACAAAAAATTATTATAATTTTTTAAAATATTAATTAAAATTTAGTGACTTAATATTTCTTCTATAGCTGATATTAAATCCTCTTCCTGAGGTAAAACTTCTCTTTCTAAAACCGGAGAAAAAGGTATAGGACAATCTTTCTCGGCAACTCTGTAAATGGGACTGTCAAGGTACTCAAAAGCAAACTCATTAATCCTTGCCACTATTTCAGCTCCGGCACCGCTGCTTCTTGACCCATTGTAAGCTACTACTGCCTTCTCCGTCTTTTTAATGGAATTTATAATAGTTTCCATGTCTAATGGTACCAGTGAAATCGGATCTATAACTTCTATGCTTACACCTTTTTCTTCCATCTTTTTTGCAACATTTAAGCTTTTTACGACCATCTCTGAAATTGCAATAATGGTTACATCTTTTCCTTCTCTTTTTATGTCCGCTTTTCCTATTGGAATATAATATTGTTCCTGAGGAACTTCTCCCTTATTCTCATAGAGCTTTAAATGTTCAAATACCAGAACCGGATTGTCATCTTTTATTGCCGACTTAAAGATTCCCTTGGCATCATATGGAGTGGAAGGACAGACAATTTTAAGCCCAGGAACATTCATAAATATTCCAATTAGACATTGGGCATGCTGGGCAGCTTGCGACAGGCCGCCCCCCATTGGCATTCTTACAGTTAGTGGAAGTTTTAACTGCCCGCCTGACATATACCTTAGTTTTGCCATCTGATTTATTATCTGGTCTCCGGCAACCGGCAGGAAGTCATCAAACATAAACTCGGCAATTGGCCGCAGCCCGACTATTGAGCAACCTATGGCAGCTCCTGCTATGGCTGTTTCTGAAATAGGAGTATTTCTTACTCTATCTGGTCCAAATTCATCAAGCAATCCCTTGGTTACGCCAAACGCACCCCCATGCTCTGCAATATCTTCTCCAAAGACAATTATATTCTTATCCTTTCTCATTTCTTCCCGGTAAGCTTCATTTATTGATTCTCTATAGGTAATCTCCCTCATTTTATCCTCTCTTAATATCTATCTGTATTTTTTAAAGTAATACATGTCATGATGTGCAGTAAACATTATCCATTGCTTCTTCTTTTAAGGGTTCAGGACTTTTCCTGCCAAATTCAATTGCCTCTTCTATTTCGTTCTGAACTGCTTTTTTGATAGTTTCTATTTCTGATAATGTCAGGATTTTATCTTTAATTATTTTTTCTTCAAACTTTAATATCGGATCTTTCTTTTTCCATTCTTTAACTTCTTCTTTAGTCCTATATACTTCTGGGTCACCTTCCCAATGCCCTCTAAATCTATATGTCTTGGCCTCAACTAATACTGGTCCTTTTCCATTTCTGACATCGTTTACTATCTTATTTATTTTATTATATACATCCAGCACATCCATTCCGTCCACTACAGCCCCTGGGATATTATAGGACTTGGCTCTGTCAGCAATGTCTTTGATATTTGAATGTTTGCTGCAAGGATTTGTTTCGGCATATAAGTTGTTTTCACATACATAAATTACCGGCAGTTTCCATACAGATGCCAGGTTCAATGATTCGTGAAAACTGCCTTCATCCGAAGCACCATCTCCAAAAAAGGAAACAACTACTCTTTCTTCCTTTAAATACTGGCAGCCCAGAGCGGCTCCCGTAGCAATTGGAATTCCTCCTCCGACTATACCATTTGCTCCCAGTATTCCCACTGAAGCATCTGATATATGCATGGAGCCGCCCCGTCCACTGCAGCAGCCTGTTTTTTTCCCATATAATTCAGCCATCATATTTCTTATTTTTGCTCCTTTTGCAATACAATGACCATGCCCCCTATGGGTAGATGTAATGTAATCTTTTTTGGTAAGGTTCAGGCAGACTCCTGTTGCAACAGCTTCCTCACCTACATAAACATGAAGCCAGCCAGGGAGTTCCCCGGCTTTAAATAGCTCTATAATGTTTTCTTCAAACATTCTGATTTTAAGCATTGTTTCTAACATACTTGCTGAGAGTTCTTTTTCCATTATTCCTACCCTTTAACTTTTTTTATATTTCTGATTTCTAAAATATCATTTCCCGCCTGCACTTCAAACGGATACATTCCAGTCATACCAACTTCCAAAAATAACGGT
>JAMCQQ010000035.1:2243-9588 GCA_023379515.1 Actinomycetota bacterium | reverse complement strand
TTCTCCCCCGCCAATTATGAAAATTTCCCCTTTTTTATCCTCTTTTTCTCCAATTCTTACTGCTTCTTCTAAGGAATGGGTAACAATAGCTTTTAAATTTTTATATTCTTTATCTCTTGTAATTATTATATTTATTCTATTTGCCAAAGGACCTGGAATGGAATCAAAGGTTTTTCTCCCCATAATTAGAACATGATTAAGAGTTAATTCTTTAAAACGCTGAAGATCTGCAGGAATTCTCCAAGGCATTACTCCATTTTTTCCAATACCGTTTTTTTCGTCGGCTGCAACAATTAAGCTAATTTTTGATTTTTTTGTTAAAAGTAATTTTACTTTTTTCAAAGCTTCTAGTGTGTTTGGAAGTAAATTGTCTAGCTTTTCAAGCTTTTGTATATCTATCCAAAAGGGTTCTGTTTCTTCTTCGCTTTTTAATTCTCCGCTATATTTCTGGCAATAGAATAAATGCCATATCCACTTTTGTGTTCCATCTTTTCTTTTTATATCAACTGGGTCAAATGGATATGATAAATCTTTTAAAAACTCTTTTGACGTTTCTAAACCCGTTTCTTCTTTAAGTTCTCTAGCGGCAGCATCAATATCTTCTTCGCCAGGGTTTGGTCTTCCTGAAGGCAAACCAATTATACCGGTTAAATGAGTAGCACTCTCTTTGTGACGAACAACAACAACTTTATTTTTGTCATCCTTATTAAAGCAAACTATTCCAACCGCCTTGTTAACAGTATTATGCATAAAATATTTACAATTTATTTCTTCTTAGCGTCGAAGTAGCCACCGGCAACGGTCAGCTCTCCGGTTAAAATTGGATGGGGATCATATCCTGTGAGGGTTACATGTTTCGGCAGAAAACCATCAATATCTTTCACTGATTTGTCTATTGTTACCTTTGGGAAAGGTCTTGGTTTTCGCTTAAGCTGTTCTTTTACCTGAGGAATATGATTTTCATAGATATGGGCATCCCCATATGTATGGACAAACTCACCCGGCTTGTATCCTAAGACCTTAGCCAAAACTAAAACCAAAAGCGAATAGCTGGCAATATTAAAAGGAACACCTAAGAACAGATCTGCGCTTCTTTGGTAAAGTTGAAGAGATAACTTTCCGTCTTTAACGCTTACCTGATACATATTATGACAAATTGGAAAATGTGAGGTATCCCTAATATCTGCCATTTTATACAAATATTCAGGATTCCAGGAAGTAACAATTGCATTTCTGGCATACGGATCTTCCTTTAACTCATTTATGGCCCACCGCAATTGATCTACTGTTTTTTTCCTTTTGGTTGGCCATCGCCTCCAAAGTTCACCATAGATTCTTGGCAAATTTCCCCACTTATTCGCAAAGGAATTACTAAGTCTAATTTTTTCAATAAACTCATCTTTTGTTAATTGTTTTTGTCCTTTTGTTTTTTTCAAATACATTTTGTATGGGTAATCGTCCCAAATCTTAACATTGTTATCAACTAAGTATTTAATATTTGATTGACCGGACATAAACCAGTAAAGTTCGTGCAAGACGCCGTTCCAGTACACCTTTTTGGTAGTTAAAAGTGGAAATTCTTTAGATAAGTCATATCTGCATTGCCTGCCAAAGACACTAATTGACTTTACTCCGGTCCCTCGGTCAATATTAACTACGCCGTTTTTTAAAACATCTTCTAGAAGATTTAAATACTGATATTCCTGATGTTTTTTTATCATTTTAGGATATAGCAATTTAACAATTTTAAACATAATTTTTCAATGGATCAAACTATGTCATTTTTATTGTTGACTAATTAAATACTATAATCCTATAATTAAAGCATGACAGAACCTTTAGTGGCTGAAAAACATCTTTTTGTACCGCCAAGACAAGAAAGGCAAGAAATATCTTTTCCAAGAATTATAAGAGCAAATTTTGATTTTCCCGTTATAGTTCAAGATCCATACCTGGAAAATGGCGTTCAATTAGATGAAGGGGTTGAAATTAAAGATGGGGTGCCTTTAAAATTCCAGGAAGATTTAGATATAACGGCTTTTGATCTAGAGCCACGGGTTTATTCGAAAAAAACACCGGATGAGTATCGAGTTTTAGTAAGGATAAATAAAGGATCTTATCGTCAAGTTTATGGTTATTTAACAAAAGATTATTTTACTAGGAAAATTCCAATTAAAAACTCTACTCAGCAAACGTTTGACTTAACAGCCGAAGAAGATGATATTCCTTGGTAAATTTAAACCTGCTTTTCCTTTTTTGTAGTTGTTACTCTTCCGCCTTGCCATTGGCCTCTATACATATTGCCCTTACCATCTACTTCGGAAAACTGAATATGGACAAACCTTGCTCCCATTTCTATCTCAACAGTTACAGGCCCTTCATTTACAAGTCCAAAAGTAAGACCACCGCAATAGCCGGGAGGAACATTCCCTGCCCTAATCATTAAACCGCTTCTGTAAGTTGTTGATCTGGGAGTTATGGATGCAGTCAGATTGTCAGGCATATTCACAGACTCAATAGTTTTAGTTAATAAAAAATCTCCCGGCTTTATCTTTACCGATACCTTTTTATTTTCTTCATATTTTTTAACCAGCTTAATATCTGCCGTATGTCTTTCTGTAACTCCTAAAAATGCCTTGCCTGAAATCTTAAAGACTTCTCCAAGCCTTAAATCAAAACCTGCTCCCTCGGGATTTGTTAGTTCTCTTTCTGAAAGATTTTCAACCAGTTTTTTTGTTTTAACTAATTTTAATAATTTATTAGGACCTAAAATCATGCAATAAGAATAAAGAATTGTAAGCTATGAATCAAGTAGGAATTTAAAAATTAAAACGTTTTTCCAGTGCTTTTATGAGATCTTCCTGGACCTTTTCGACCGGCTGATCTCCATTAATGACAATGAATTCTTTGGGAAATTTCTTAATAAGCCACTTATAACCTTTTCTTAGTTCTTTTAACATACCTAATTTATCATAGTGTTCTTTTATTCCTATCTTTTGCAGTCTTTTATGCGCTTCCTCTGCGGAAACATCTAAAAAGACAGTTATATCAGGAGCAATAACTTGGGTATAAGCAGAAAGAATACTTAAAGCTACTAAAAGATTTTGTCCTTTTTTGTCGTCAAATTTTCCATTAGATCGGTCGATCATTCCATATGGAACAGAAGACCAAAAACATCTTTGAGATAAAACAATGTTTCCTTTTTTTAAGGCAGGGATTGTTAAATTTTCCAATTGATAAATTCTATCCGCCGTATAAAGATATTGAACAGACTGCGGAGGAAGATCTAAATTGCCATTTAAAAATTCATGGATAATTTCTCCAATTGCATCAGTTCGAGTAGGTTCATGAAGATTCCATACCTTCTTTTTTTTCCTTTCAAGGTAATCAGTTAGTTTCTCAACTTGAATGGTCTTACCTGCTCCATCAATTCCTTCAAAAGCAATATATTTACCTTTATATGGATTTCTTTTTAAATCTATTTCAAGATTTACCTTATATTTCATCGTGGATTTTTGATTCTTCAGGTTCTTTTTGCTTACTGTATTTAGCATTTTTCTTTTTTCCATAAGGAGTTTCTGCTTCGCTTTTTAACTCCTCAAAAGTCATTGCACAAATTCTCATTCCAGGATAAAGAGCAACCGGCAATTTACCTAAATTGCCAAGCTCTAAAACCGGATGGCCGTCCCACCCAGGATCAAAAATTGAGGCTGTTGAATGAACAACAATTCCCAAACGACCAAGAGAAGACCGTCCCTCTAGTCTTCCTATTAACCTCGAGCTTATGGTAACTTTTTCAAGAGTTACCGCCAAAACAAAATCACCTGGCTGCATGATAAAAGAGTTTTTATCCTTGATTGTTATTTGTCGGGTAAACTCAGTACTTTTAGTGTCTTTTGCAAATGGATCAATTAAAGAATGTTTACTGTGTTCAAAGACTCTAAAAACATTTCCCAGGCGAAGATCGATTGAGCAAGAACCAAGCTGGACACTCAAATTCGGCTTCGGACTTATCCTTATTATATCCGGTTTTAGAGCTTCCTTAATATCTTTATCCGAAAAAACCATAATTAATTCTAAAACAATCTGAATTATGAATTATATGGTTATAATTTTCAATCCCTGAAACTTATTAATGCTATTACTTGACAAAAAGACCAAAAATGATGCTTAATTAAATTGTGGCAAACAAAAATTCAGGCACTGGCTTAAAAAGAAAAGTTTCACACAAAATGTTTTTCAGCGTTTTGTCTATTGCAATTGTTTTGGCTGCAATCCCCTTAACTGTAAGGTTTTCTCAAATGGAACAAAATACACAACAAGAAGCCGCAGCTAAAAAACTTTGCCCGGATAAATACGGAAATACATATGGCAATTGCTATGATGTAACTAAATACAATTGTTCAACAGGTTTCCAGACCCGCCAATGTTATGGAGGTCAAAACGTACAATGCTGTAATGGAAAAGTCACAGTTAAAAAGAAGAAAAATTGCTCGGATAACAATGGCACATGTATTGATATAAACAAATATGATTGTACTATCTCAATGAATAATTTATGTCCAGGAGGTTCAAATATTAAGTGCTGTGTTGGAAACTATTTCCGTAAATAGTTCTTATAATTCTTCTATCTTCCATTCTTCCTCATCGCGGATAACAAAAACAGGATGAACTTCTATATCCAAATCTCCCAACAAATCTCTAATTACTTTGGCAGCTTGAATTGTGTCTTCCTTATGAAGGATATCCTCTACAGGATTTCCTGCGCACTCTTGGTGGCCATGAACAATAATTCCTTTTGAATGATGCTTTTCTATGGAAATCATTATTTTCTTTTTTATTGAATCTAAAAGAGATCTATTTATGTCAGGTTTTGCGAGAAGTCCTACTAAACCTGCCTCTGTTATTGTGTCTGCGTACTTTACCTGATAGCGATTTTTACCGTATTTAGTAACTGGACACTGGACACGACCATCCATGCAGCCAACTGATGTAAAGAAAGTTTCGCCAAGTTGAGACATAAATATTAATATAAAATATCGCTTCTACTTTTACAATAACTAATTCAAACGAAATCTTTTCTTTTACTCACTACAGGATATTTTCCTTATTGACAATGGCCTCAAATCTGCTAAAATTTTTAACTTGTGGGAATAGAACAACAAAATATTGCAGGAAAACCATTTTATATAGTATCCCGGCATCTTCAAGAGACCCAAGAAACAGGTGCGACTACCATCGTGCCCGAACCTTCACAAGTTCTTGAAACCTCAATAACCAGACTCCTTAACGAAGCAAGAACATGCGCTCTGTTACGAATCGACCAAAACTCCCCGATTGCAGAGCTAAGAGTAACAAATGCTATAGAAAACACACTTAGACCATTTGTTGAAGAAGATCTGGTGATTGCTGAGCAAATAGATTCGGAAAGATACCGAAAACACGTTGAAGAGATAAGTGATTTTTTAGATTGTGAAATTGCTGCAGATCTTTGTCCTGATGGCAGAGTTCACGGGCAGGCTGTTGCAGACGCCAGAGTATTAAGTATCGGAAGAGTCCCTATGGGCCATCCAAAGACTAGAAGATCAAGCGGCGGAGCTCATGAATATGTCATGTTATCGGGATTCTCCACTGCATCAATAGCAATAAAAATAAAAATGAGACTTAGCGAGGGAAAAAATCCCGAGCATGTACAATTTGGGGGCATTCATATAGATTCACATGATCCGCTTCATGGCTGTGGAGCTGCAAAGAATGCAATTTTGGAAGCGGGAGAAATATTAGAAACCACAATGGCAGATGGAGGGTTAAGATTTTACTTTAATAAATTTGGCGAGTTTCTTACGGCTGTTGAAAATAATGCCAAAAATGCAGGAGGAAAAGCTACTTTTGTCGACATGGTTCATGATGCACATTATGAAAGCTTAATTTTTGGTCTAAAAGATGCATTGGAAAATCCCGATAACTATGATCCAGCATTAACTCTTGAGCAAAATCTTGACAATTTGTATGACAAAAAGCAAATCTTAATGACCACAAAACTTGATGAAATCTTTAGAGATCGAATTAAAGCTGCAGCGAGCAAAATGGATATTGAAAAACTTGACTCCAAAGACCCAAAAAGTTTTCAGGATACCACCATTGCTCTTGGTAAAATCGCTAAACTCCTTGCTCAGCAAGAAGAATCAAGCGGATATAGCTGGATTCCCGAAACAGTAAGAGAAGGCAAATCAGAAGCAACACTAAGAGCAATTGCCTATGTCGCTATTAGAAATACAGCATATAGGCTTCTTTGCGATATTAGACCAGGAGAACATGATCTTATTGATCATTCTGAAGAACTCATGGTAGTTGGGCCGACAAGCCCAACTTATCAAAGAAGAAGTATTCCATTCGTATTGAAAACACCTCGAGGACCACTGCAGGAGGATTCAGTAAAAACAACAAAAACCCTCTTTGGAATGTTCGGAGGTTTTGTAGCCCGCAGAAAGGATCTGGAATCAGAAGCAAGAATAATTCTCGTAACAGGAGAGCATACTCCAGAACTTTACAGCAGCCAAGAAAATTCAGATGCAGAACTGACAAGAACCTTAATGACTGTTATGGATAACGCTGCTCTTTTGCGGGAAGAATATGAACAAAGTGTTCAAGAAGGAAGAACTCTAATTTTAAGTGCAATCCTTCATCCAGGAACAAGGAAGTTCTTAGCTATTCGCTAAATCTCTATTCCCCTCTTTTAAATATCTTCTTAATGTATTTGACTGAAGTAATTAGTGACTTAAATTCACTAAGAAGAATCAGTATTCTCCAAACAATTACGGCAATTATTAATAAAAGAATGATTAAAACTGCGGAAATAATGTATGTAAGAACTGTTAATTCCATAAATTCTCCTACCCGCCAATCTTAATTTTACTAAATAAAATGCTAATTAAAAATATTTAAAAGTGTTGTAAGAGGAATTTAATTAAGTAATATGTGTGGGTCGTGATAGAATCGAACTATCGACCTCGTCTTTATCAGAGACGCGTTCTAGCCACTGAACCAACGACCCAAATTCAAAAATCTCTAGTTATTTTACCAAAGAGGAGATTAATTTTAAAGGATTTACTTTTTTACTCTAGCATTCTTACCAGTTCGCTCAAAAATTACTCCTCCGACGATAACTCCTACTGCCGGAAAAAGTAAAGAAGCTTCTGCAATTAAACCAATTCCTCCTGCTATAATGCCTCCCCATTTTAGTGTTCTCCCAATTTTTTCCCTAGAGCTTCTTTTCTCTCCTTCATTTTTATTCATTTTCTTGGCCTCCTTTTTGGAGGCGCGAGGGGTAATTTTTGAGCGAACT
>JAMCQQ010000035.1:0-2233 GCA_023379515.1 Actinomycetota bacterium | reverse complement strand
AGGGGGAGTTGCACCCCCGAATGGCTGTTCTGCAGACAGCTGTGTTAGCTACTTCACCATCGCGCCATTAGCCACAAGTTTAACAGAATAACAAGGGAAAATCTAGAAGACTAACCAATTCTATGGTCTTGCAAAAGTTCAACTAAACTAACTTTAGCTTTATATGGAATATCTAGCGCGCTTGCATTTTTCATGTGAGTAGAATGAATAACTCTAAGATGCAATGGTGTATTTGGAGTAGGAGCATAAACAGGAAAAAAACCTAACTCCATTAACTCTTTCGCACTAACTTTGTATGCATGATCTGTTCTTCTGCATTTTCTGTCAAAAAGAGCACCGCATATAACATCCATATTACCACTAAAAGCAACATGAGCAGACTTTCCAGGTAAATGAGAATAACCCGTAGCACCCATAGATTGTCGATCTGTTTTTCTAAGATCAAAAGATGTCGGAAGTAAACTGTTATTTCCTACATAAAGAACATCTAAATCAGAAGGAATTATTTGCCCAACATGCAATCTATTGCGAACTTTATCAAATGTTTCTCTGTATGGCCAATAGTAAAGAGCACGACCCTCACCATCTAATCTATAATTTGTGCCATTAAGCACCTCGGAGCCAGTAACTTCCATTAAAATATTATACGGCTTTTAAAAATTTTTCACTACCAAGAATTTCCTCTATTTTTTTTCTCAGTTCTAGTAAATTTGAATTGTTGACAATAACTATATCTGCCATTTTTAAAGATTTACCTACTTGCTGTCCAAAAGAATCCTCTCCCAATCCACTATCCCGATTATTTATTTTTTCAAAGTCTTGAGAGTTTTTGAGATCACTTTCTTTAGAATTTTCCAAAAATCTTTTTCTTCTTACCTCATAATCTGCATTGATCCCAAGTATAAATGCTCCTTTTTCTTTTAAATATTTTATTTCCTCCGGGTTTCTGATTCCATCAATAACTATTAAATCTGACCCGTCTTTTTCAGCATGTTCTAAAAGTTCTTTTGCCCAATAATTTCCACCAAACTTAGCTCTCAGCTCATTTCCAACATCTTGCTCAAGTTCCCTAGTAATTGTTTGTCCCCTTTTAATAATTTCTTTGTTAATTACTTCTGAGAACTTATATCCCTTATATCCTTTTTTTTCTAAAATTTGAAGAACCGAGCTTTTTCCTGCACGTATAGGACCGGTAAGACCAATAATTTTTTTAACCATTGAGGATATTATAGATTAAAATGAAGTGAACTACTATTTAATAAGGCTAACAGAAATTTTAGGACGCCCCGTAAATAAAGTTGCTCCCTGATTATATCTCTGTCCATCTGTCAAAGGATGAGGGAGAGACTTCCAAGTTCCATCTTTAGGATGAAGAAGAACATCAAATCCTTCCTCACTTGCTCTATATCTTATATCCTCATTTTCTCTAAGTCCCAAGAGCCGAGCGGGAATGTTTTCCCCTGGCTTGAACTGGTAGTTTTTTGACCTACCCAATACTCCTCGTGACTCAATATTTAATACTGCCATTTTTTTACATAATATAAGAATACTGCTCTAAAGTCAACAAAAAACCACCCATTAGAGGGTGGTAATTCTGTCCGACATATGAAGAATTTACTTCAAAACCAGGAAGTGGTAGGAACCATGGATAGATTTTCCCAAACTAAATTTGGACAAGCTCTATTCCCTGCTTGGAGGTGTACAATACGTCACTGTTAATAGCTTGCGCCATTCAGCTGACTTAGCCTGTACCATCTCTCAATCGTTTCCTTTTAAACAAAGTTTAAAAGTAATTTAGAAAGGAGGTGATCCATCCCCACCTTCGGGTAGGGATACCTTGTTCATGTTAATCTTTCATTACTGAAAGCATGGACTATATCTTCATCCTTAAGGAATGACTTTTTATCGGATGGGAAGATCCAATAAGCTGTGCAAATTTTTCATAAGACTTTATGCTTATAAAAAATCGCCAATAATTCGAATCTGCCTTTTTACTTGGATTGTGTATAGCTCCGCATTTTATTCCCAAATCCATTAAATACTCTTTTAGCTGTTTTAAATCTTCTAGATTTTTCTGGGCAAAATAAATATAATAACGGACTTTAGGATTTCTTGAAATTCCTCCTTCCGCATCGAAATATCCTCGAATGTAATCAATCTTATCTTTATCCGATGTGACTGTCGCATCTTTTAAAAACGATTTAGAAAACTCAACAACATAAAGCTGTCGACG
>JAMCQQ010000034.1 GCA_023379515.1 Actinomycetota bacterium | reverse complement strand
TTATCAACTGCAAGGATGATTGCAATCATTTCATACCGGAGTGCGGAAAGTTTCAATAATAAATTTGGAAGAGCGATTTCCCGAAACGAAAGTCTTGATGGAAAAAATTCAGATTCCATGTTTCAAGTAGAAAGCTACCTTCGCTATCAAGGTGATAAATTAGTCAACCGCTTCGATGCCAACACATATATATGCATCACCCGCGCAATGGATTCACACAATGTTGCGCGCAGTCGAGGTTCATTGAAGGAAGCATTGGGAAAGATAAAAGCAAAGACATTATGCGTTGGTATCAATTCCGACATATTATATCCAGCTTCGGATCAGAAAGAAATTGCCTCTTTAATTCCAAACGCAAAATATTTTGAAATTAATTCTACACACGGTCACGATGCTTTCCTAATCGAATTTGAACAGATGAATAGTGCCATAACAAAATTTTTGGAGTCGTTTTAATCTTCTTTCCTCTCCGTTCTTCGATCTTCATTCCGATATAATTAGAGAATTATCCACACAAACGTATTAAAGACCTCTTATAAAGTATCAATTATATTACGTATTCATTATATTTCTAATAGGATGTATGCAAACTTAGCCCGAAGTAAACAAAGAAAATAATCCCTTATCAATACTTTTATTAATTATGGATCATGATATTAAAATAGTTTTAGTCGAAGACGAAGAAAGTGTAACTAGTTTAATAAAACACAAATTATTAAAAGAAGGATACGATGTAATACATTTTCCTAATGGAGAGGGGGTCATCGATTATCTTTTAAACAATAAACCGTCCTTGATAATTTCTGATATTATGATGCCTATAATAGATGGCATGACCCTGTTAAAAAATATAAAATCAAATCCAAGATTGGCAAATATACCGGTAATTTTATTATCGTCATCTTCTCAGGAAAGTGCAGTCTTAGAAGGTTTAAAAGCCGGAGCTGTTGATTATATAACAAAACCTTTTTCACCGTCTGAACTACTATTAAGAATTCAAATCACACTTTTTAGGTAGACACTAAAGATTAATCATGTTTTAATCATTTTACAGATTTTATAATTAGGAAGATTAAATGCCCGGTAATTTCTTATTAAATATTCTTATAGCGGCATTTACACTTCTTTTCCTAACCTCGACATTTTTAATTTGCATCCTCGTAATGAGATTTCTTGATCATTTAGAAGAAATCCGCCAGAAGAGATTTATTGCAAAGTGGCAAAATCACATTTTTGATTATATTTCATCAAGTGAAGAACCCGGCAATCTTATCTCTTCTATATCAAGGCATCAGTACAACAATCTTTTAACTTTATTAAGAAATTTATTGTTTAATCTGAAGGGCGTTGATGCAGAACGATTAAAGGGATTGATAACTGAACCAAAATTTCTGAAATATGTTTTTACACAACTAAAGAGTTATAAAAAGAAAAAACGCAACAAAGCAATCTATTTTTTAAGATTTGTTAATACCCCTGAGGTCATAGGGTTATTATTAAAAGAATTAGAAACATCCAATGAAATGATATTTAGAACAACCATAGAAAGTTTGGCGTATTTAAATGCAATTGAAAAAGTTGATAGTATACTTGATCTGATAAAAAAGCAAAAACATTTGAATGTTGATAATGTGCTTTCAATGATCAATAATTTTGACAAACGAATATGTCCTATAATTACAAAAAGATTGGCAACGGAGAAGTCCAATATTATTCAACAAGTATTAATCGCAATTTTGTGGAATCATAAATATGCCAAAGCCAACAAAGAAGTACTTTCAATTTTGACTCAAAGTAGTGATAACAAAGTTATTCTGGAAGCAATCAGATATCTTGGAGAAATTGAAGATCCTGATTCACTCAAGACCTTACAAATGGGTTTGTATAGTTCAAAACCCGATGTCCGTATTGCATCAATTCAGGCAATCAGCAAGATTGGGTTAGGACCATTAGAAGACTCGATAATTGAAAACTTTTACAATACACAATTTCAAGTGAAAATAGCAGCAGCAAGGGCGCTGATTAGGCATTCTGCTAAAGGGAAAAAGTTACTTTATGATTTGGCGAAGCATGCTTCTGAAGATGTAGATGTCATTATTGCAAAAAGAGTATTTCTTGAGAGAAGAATCTTTGGAAATGTTTGATACGCTGAAAAATATTTTATTATTCTATAATTATTTTATTCTTTACTATTTTCTTACTATCGGCAGTATCTATCTATTGCTGAGCATTATTTCGTTCTTCAACTTGCGAAAATATACAAATAGATATGTCTATAAAGATTATAAAAATATTTTTCGGCTAAAAAAGTATAAATCAATCTCTCTAATAGTTCCCGCGCATAATGAAGAGGTGGGAATTGTAGCCGCAGTCCAGGCATTACTTCAACTTGAGTATCCGGATTATCAAATAGTTGTAGTAAATGACGGATCAAAGGATAATACTCTAAATATTTTGAAAGAAAATTTTAAGGCGGTTGAAATTCCATATCTGCCATTACATAATCTGTCCACACAAAAAGTTAATTCAGTATTTATTTGTAAAGGCTTACGAAAACTTTTAATTGTTGATAAGCAGAATGGTGGTAAAGCGGATGCTATAAATGCCGGAATAAATCTTGCCGACAGTGACTTGATAATAGTAGTTGATGCCGACTCAATTGTTGAGCGAGATGCACTTCTTAAGATAAGCAACCCATTTACCGAAGATGAAAATATTGTTGCTGTAGGCGGAACAATACGGGTGGCAAATGGATGTGAGATTAATAAAGGATTTGTTTCAAAAATTGGATTGCCCATCTCTTGGCTGGCAAAATTTCAAGTTGTAGAATATCTTCGGGCATTCATGTTTGGTAGAAATGGTTTAGATGTTGTTGATGGTATTTTAATAATTTCGGGTGCATTTAGTTGTTTTAAAAAAGATGAAGTAATAAAAATTGGCGGGTTCCTTAAAGATTGCATCGGTGAAGACATGGAGATAATTGTAAGGATGCATGAGATTTTAAGAAAAGAAAACCCATATCTAAAAATTTCATTTGCCCCCGATTCCATTTGCTGGACGGAAGCGCCCGAAAAGTTAAAAACTCTTAAACTGCAAAGAAAGCGCTGGCAGAAAGGAACCATTTTAAGCCTGTTGCTTCATAAGAAACTATTATTTAATACTAAGTATGGATTGTTGGGAATGGTTGTGTATCCATATTTTTTTCTTTTCGAAATGATTGGACCTAGTATTGAAGTTTTAGGATATGCCGTGTTTATACTCTCAATTATTCTCGGTATAGTATCATTTAATTTTGTATTTGTACTTCTTGCCGCAGCAATATTTTTCGGGGTTGTTCTTTCATTACTCGCTGTTATTTTTGAGGAACTGACACTTACAAGATATTTAGATATAGATCAACTGCTCGAACTTTTTGTCTTGGCTGTTCTTGAAAACTTTGGATACAGACAATTGACTTCATGGTACAGATTCGTTGGCACGATTGAATACATTATGGGCGATCGTAAGTGGGGTAAGATGGAGAGAAAAAGGACTTAACTTTGTTTGTGCTATATTCAAAAATGAATATTTAGTGTCATTTACTTTTTATGGAACTAAGGGAATTTAAAAATAGAATTAAAGAAAATTTTTCTATCGGACTGAGGTATTTCACTTCAGCTTCTATGGGCTTACTGTTATTGTTTTTGCTGATTCGATCATACGAAGTCATTTATATATGGCCTACGCTTTTGAAGCAAAGTTTACGGCTAAATTATTTATTGCAGATTTTCTTTTACGAACTTATTATATTCTTCGAAGTTTCAGCGATAATTGGTTTTTTGTTCATAATAGCTTTTCTCTTTCTTAAACGGACAGCAAAGATTCTATTAATTACTGTATTAGTATTACTGACGTTAATTGGCTTGATGCTGGTTCTATATTTTTCTCAATCCAAAATTCCCCTGGGATCAGACTTATTCGGTTATTCACTTTTCGAAATAAATGAAACTGTAACTTCAGCCGGTGGATTAAGCATATTAAATATTGTTTATCTAGTTTCATTCATTATAGTTATTACTATAATATTTATTCTGTTTGCACGGCTAAAACTGAAAAAAATATTTATCAATGTTTTCTGTTTCTTGGCTATAATCACTTTCTTTTTTATATCGGATCTAAATCCACAACCACAAAATTTTTCAAATACAGCAGACTATTTTGCCGCAGTAAATAAATTTCAGTTTTTTGCTTCAAATACTTATTCGTATTTCTTTGAAAAAGAACTCGATATGCCCATCTATGACTTCTACATAGAATCACAAGATAGCTCTGACATTTCTTTTAAATATACCGATAGTAATTATCCCTTTCTTCACGAGGAGAATTCACCTGATGTGTTAACAAATTATTTTAACGTGGGTGATAAAAAACCAAATTTTGTTTTTATCATTACCGAAAGTTTAGGGAGAGGTTATTCCGGTGATAATGCGTATTTGGGCAGTTTTACTCCGTTCTTAGATTCACTTGCTAGACAAAGTCTTTACTGGGAAAATTTTTTGAGCACCGGCGGAAGAACATTTGCAGTTCTGCCTTCATTATTCGGTTCGTTGCCATTTGGCGAAAAGGGATTTCTGGATATGGGCGAAAGTATGCCGAATCATTTTTCTTTAATTAAGTATCTGAAAAAATATGGTTATAAAGTTCATTTTTATTACGGAGGAGATTCGCGTTTTGATAGAATGGATGAATATCTAAAAAAACAAAATGTTGATTTAATTATAGAAGAGAGAAATTTTGGTAATAGTTATAAAAAAATGCCCTCCAGCGGGAATGGATTTTCATGGGGGTATGGTGATAAGGATTTATTTAAACGAAGTTTTGAAGTAATTAATTCCTATGGAAAAGATAATCAGCTAAACATTTTTCTTACTTTATCCATGCACAGTCCATTTGTTGTTGAAAATATGGATTACTATCATAATAAATTTGAAAAAATTTATAATAACCTACAT
>JAMCQQ010000033.1 GCA_023379515.1 Actinomycetota bacterium | reverse complement strand
TATCAGCCTGGCTTGAAGATATTACTACATTATTTAAAACTTCCCTGCTTGCGCCCAATCTAACTGCAATAATATCTTCAAGCCAGGCTGATATTATATCAAAAACATTGTTTATTCCCAAATTATAATATTTATCAGCTTTTCTTTTATTTTTTGTTTTTATTTTCTCTTCAATTTTTTTTATTTCGCCGGCAGTAGCTCCCATGCTTTTTATTTTAGAAATTAATTCCTGCCATTCACTGTCCTTGTTAAGGCTTTCCTGTTTAAGCATTTCTATTAAATCCATAGAAAGTGCCAGAGCCGGTAGAAGTTTCACTATTTTTAAAATTAGTATTTTTGCTGCACTGCTTTAAAATCTCCCTTATTCCATCATCCAATCTGCTGGCAATGATGGAATTGTCGATTTTCCCGCCATCACCGCCTTCATGTATGAAATCCCATTCAAAAACTGAGCATCTTGAAACAATTGTAGGCAAAATACCCGATAAGTCTTCAGAAAGAAGAATGAAAATACTGTTCTCGTCTGGCGGATCTTCAAGAGTTTTAAGAAATCGATTAGAAGCTTCCTTGTTCATAAGCTCGACTTCTTTGATAATACATATTTTTTTTCCTGTATTATGGGCACTCATTGAAGCAAATTTTTGCAGTTCGACAATCTTTTCTTTGGTTAAAATAATCCCATCAGCCTCTATTATAAGCAGGTTTGAATAAATCTCTTTTAAAGTGTTTGAACAGATATTGCAAGTTCCACAGCCATTTTGCTCGCAATTTGCAGACGATGCAAAAAATAATGCAAGTTTTGATAATTCTTCAATACTGCTGCCGCAAAAAAGATATGCATGGGAAAGATTCCCTGTTTCCAGAGATTGCTTTAAAATTTTTAAATTGGCAGTATTCCTGTTATTCTTTTTTAGAAAATCAATACTATCTAATAACATGATCGTATTAAAAACATATTATAACAACCCTTTTGATTTCAGGACCCTGAGTGTATTATTTTTAACCACTGCAAATACACTTTCGATATTTAAGCAGCCATCAACAATTACAAATCTTTCTTTATTTTTGCCTGCAAGCTGTATGTAACCTTCCTGTATCTTACCTTTAAAATCAATTTCTTCTTTTTCAATTCTGTCTTTCTTTTTCTTTCCATTTTTTATGCGGTTTTCGCATTCCAAAACATCAATTGATAATAAAAAAGTCAGGTCCGGAACAATATTTTCTGTTGCCCATAGGCTCATCTCCAAAATTTTCTCCGCCCCTAATTGCCTTGCTATTCCCTGATAAGCAATCGTAGAATCAAAGAACCTGTCACATATGATTATTTTTCCCCGATCCAGTGAAGGCTGAATTACTTTTGATACAAGTTCTGCCCTTGAAGCAAGAAAAAGCAGGGTTTCTGTCCTGTAAGACATTTGAATATTTTTACTGTCAAGAAGAATTTTTCTTATCTTATCCCCGATATCTGTGCCGCCGGGCTCTCTTGTGAGTACCACATCAAAACCGGATTGTCTTAAAAAACTATTCAGAAGCTCTATCTGAGTTGTTTTGCCTGAGCCGTCAATCCCTTCAAAAGTTATAAAAATGCCTTTCATAAGTTAAAAATTCTTTTTTTAATTATTAAAAGTATTTTAACATGATTGGCTGCTTTATACATATATGACATTAATAAATATCAATTAATATGTTAAAATGACTTAATAAAAGTCCAATAAATAATAATCATCCAATGATTAGATTTAAATTCTTAAAAGTTTTAACAACATTAATATTCTTTATGACAATTATCTTTTTTATCACTTCTTGTGATAATACTTTATTGGAAATATATACTCAGGTAAATGCAAACAATTCCGGTTCAAGATCAATAGACCTTGCCATAAAAACTCAATACTTAAAAAAGGGTAAAGTTACATTAAGCAAGAATGAGTCCCTGTTTGATAAAATACTTCAAAGTTTGCCGGCAGGTAAAATAGAGACTTATGAAAAAGAAGATTATACCCATTTCAAATCAACTGTTGAATTCGATGATATTAATTTTCTTCAGCATGTTTCCATCGATAATTTCTCGGAAACACCTCCTGAGAGGTTTTATGCCAAGATGGAAAAAAAGGATTATTTTTTTAACAGTGATTACTTTTTTTATGATTATATAGACATGAATATTGATGAAGCAATAATCGAAGCCGGAGGAAAAGATAGTGATCTTGCCCGAATAGCAGGTTTGTTTAATGCAGACAAAGAGATGTTTCAAATCATTTATCAGATTAAATTTCCTGTAAAAATAATTAAATCAAATGCTGATGTAATCGGAGATAATAATATTGCAATCTGGAAATTAAAATATGGTGATGAAAAAAATATAAATATTGAAGGCAAGAAAACCAAGTTCCTTTCCTATTTTTTGGTTGTGCTTCTTGGATTTGTAGTTATCTTCATTATTTTCATAATTTTTGCGCTTATATTCAGCAGAAAGAGAAGAAGAATAACAAAGTCGAAAAAACCAATATTTGCATATGACAATTATTTTAAAAAGGATAAGTTTTTTAGTCCTCTTGATAATAAGGATGATTTTAGTAACCGTTAATACAGACATATATTGAGCAATATAGATATTAAGCTTAATGCCCCGCTTACTGTTGAAAAGATATCCAGCCTTAGGGCCGGAGATATGGTACTTCTCAGCGGCAAAATAATTGGTGCCCGGGATATGGCTCATAAAAGACTCCTTGAAGCCTTAAAAAAAAAGGAAAAGCTCCCGGTTGAGCTAAAGGACCAGGTAATATTTTATCTTGGCCCCTCACCAACCCCACCCGGAAAAATCAGCGGAAGCATCGGGCCCACAACAAGTGCCAGAATGGATGGATTAAGTGAACCTTTGCTTGCTGCAGGTATAAAAGCAATGATTGGAAAAGGCAGACGTTGCAAAGATTTAAATAATCTTCTGGTTAAATATAAGGCTGTTTATTTTATAGCGCCGGGTGGTGTTGCCGCCTTTCTTTCCACTAAAGTTAAAAGTATAAAGAAAGTGGCATACAAGGACTTGGGACCTGAAGCAATATATATGCTGGAAGTTAAAGATTTTCCACTTGTAGTTGCAGATGATATTTATGGCGGAGATATTTTTAGCCAAATAATACCATTAATTAAATAGGTTCGAATCCTCTCTGGCCAGCCAAGCACAGCACCACAAAAAGTGACCACTTTCCCTCATCTGATGAAGAACCCGAAGAACCTAAAGAACCGAATCTATTTTTCATTTTATGTTCTGTTTGTTTTTTAAGTCTTGTGCCAATTTCTTTAAGTATTCCAATTCCTCTTTCAATTTAGTTCCATCTGGAGAATCTTGACGAATCATATCACTATAAGTATGTGCCTCTATATATAAACTTAGCTCCTCAAATTTATTTTGAACGTCTTCTAATAATTTTTCATCATATACTACTTTCTTCAAGTTAAGCATTTGTATCCTTTCTTCCCATCTAAGAATTATTTTCCTGAATATTTTCTCAATTACAAAACTTTCATATGATGCTCTTAGATAAGAAAAAGCTTTCATTATTTCTTCTTCTTTTGCGGACCCGGATAAGTTTTTTATCTTTTGAATACTATTTTCCACTTTTTTTATACGGTCTTCATAATTATCAAACAAAGGGCAATCGTTTAAATTAACTTTGCCATAGACTCTTTCTTTTTCCTTTTCCATCCAATGCAAAGAAACATCACATTCATTTTTACAACATTCTTTTAAATTACTTAAAAATAATA
>JAMCQQ010000032.1 GCA_023379515.1 Actinomycetota bacterium | reverse complement strand
TATCTTATTCTCAAATACAAAGATTTAAAAGGGTAGATATTTCTATTCCATCAAAATTAAATATCTTCATGTTCAAAACTCTGTAGAGGGATACAGAATCTTCAAAATTATAAAGAACTTTTAAATAAGCTATTAAATCTTTAATTTCTTCCTGATGGAATAATCTGCCCGGTCCCAAAAATTGGTACGGTATTCTTTTTCGTTCTAATGCTTGGACAAAGTTTTCTGCATGGTCGTTTGCCCTGACGAGAATCGCAATATCTTTATAATCGTAATTTTTTTCTTTAATAAGATTGTTAATTGTTTTGCCAACTTCCTCCGCCTCGTCCTCACCGCGTTTTTTATAAATAAGATTTATTTTTTCTCCCCTTTTTTTTCTGACAGAAATTAATTTTTTATTAAGATTTTGTTTTGCTTCAAGTCTATCGGGATTATTGTTTTGGATAAGTTTGTAAGATTTATCCAATATTTCCTGAGTCGATCTGTAATTATTTACAAGCGTAATAATTGTTGTATTTGGAAACCTTTGTTTAAATTGAATTATATTAGATACAGAACTTCCCCTGAACCTATAAATAGATTGATCATCGTCACCGACGACTGTTATGTTTTTGTTATTCCCGGAAAGTGAAATCGCAAGTTCATTTTGCGCATAATTAATATCTTGGAATTCGTCTATCAAAATGTATTCAAATTGGTTTTGATAGTTTTTTAAAATATTTTCTCTTTCTCTAAAAAGCTTTAGAGTATTGGAAATTAAATCTGAAAAATCCATTACTCCCTCTTTTGCTTTTAAGTTTTCATAAGTTTCAAAAGCGTTTGCAAGTTCAAGATATTGTTTGGCTTCTAACTTTTGATTTTTGTCCTGAGCTTGTCGAATGGATGACTTTTGACCTTGAGCCCAATGAAGATATTCATTGGGCGATATGTCTTCGTCTTTTAATCTTGAAAAATGCTGAATAAAAGCAGACAAAAACTTGTTGGGATTTCCTAATGGCCTAAAATAATTTAATTTAAACTTAAAAATATTTTCTCGGATAAATAAAATACTTTCAGCTTCGGTGTGCAGCTTATAGGAAGGGTTTAAGCCAATATGTATTGCTTCATTTCTTAGTATTCTGTCACAAAAAGAATGAAAAGTTGAAATCCACATTTGAGTATATCCATAAGGCATTTCCTTATCAACTCTTTCTTCCATCTCAAGTGCGGCTTTTTCAGTAAATGTTAATGCAAGTATTTTTGAAGGCTCAACTTTTTTTTCCAAAACTAAATGCTTAATTCTTTCGGTAATAACAGTGGTTTTACCGGTTCCAGCACCGGCAATTATTAAAAGTGGCCCTTTATTATGATTTATCGCTTTTAATTGGTATTTATCGAGGATTAATTGGTTTTTCATGAACGTATTGTAACACAACAAAATTTACCATAATCTAATTTTTAAATTAAATATTATGGTAAAGTTATTTAACTATAACCGTTCCGACTTGACTTACATTAAGATGGTTGTGGTAAGTATAGGTTCCGGGTTTTTCAAAAACTACCGAAACGCTTGAACCGTCCTCAAACTTTCCAAGATTTAAGAAAGGCCACAAAAGATGCGTAGGATGAGCATCAGAGTTCACCGTTACGGGTCCGCCGCTTGTATTTTTCCATACGACTTTTGTTCCCTGCTTAACAGTTATTGTTTTGGGCTCGTATCCTGACCCAGTAACTGTTACATTAGATTCTTCCATTTGCTGTGTTGGTGTGGTATTTTGAGCCTGATTTACCGTTTGAGCAGGCTGATTATTTGACTTATTGCTTAAAAGCAACGCTATGGTTTCTCCCACTACTAATACTGCAACAACTAGCCAAACTAATTTATTATTCATTTTTCACCTCCTTTAAAACAGGAATATAATAAAATTATCAGTTTTTTTAAATATTTTCAATTAGTTTTCAGTTTTACTTTCCAAACTTTTTGTGGTTTTTAGTTTTTGTCCTAAATTTAAAAAGCCGGAGGAAACATTTCCATACTGAGAATAGGCGTTGTTTATATGTTTTCCTAAAACAGACATATTTTCGTCAACCTTTTCGTAGTCGATTTGTATGCTTCTTAAAAGCGAGAAAAGCTCTTTAGATTTGCTTTCCATTTTTTTGCCTTCAAATGACAGAAGAATTGTCTGAAGATGAGCATAAAGAGTAGAGGGAGAAACCATATAGACTCTTGCTTTCCGCGCATAGTCTAGAAGTCCGGATTGGTTTACTACCTCGTAATATACCGACTCGCTTGGAATATACATTAAAGCAAAATCCATCGTCCCTTCACCGGGTAATATATATTTTTTAGAAATAGCATCAATATGTTTTTTTACATCCTTAATGAATTCCTTTTCAAAGAATTCTTTTTGTGATTTTTCCGCCGTTTTTACCATTTTTTGAAAATTTTCCATGGGAAACTTTGAGTCTATCGGCAGGATGCCCGCATCTGTTTTTATAGCAGCGTCCACTTTTTCTCCGGATTTGAATTCATATTGAAGATTAAAGCTGTTTTTTGGAAACATCTGGGAAATTAAATCTTTTAATACCTGCTCTCCGATATTTCCCCGTAGTTTTGGGCTTTTTAAAAAATCCTGCAATTCTTTCATATTTCTTCCGATTTCACTCATCTGTCCAATCTCTTTTTCCACGTCTTTAATTACGGTTGCTGCCTTATCCAACCTTTCGTTGAGCTGTTTTGAATTTTCCTGCAAAGTGCGTACCATGTTGTTTGAAGAATTATTAATTGAGGATTGCATTGTTTTCAGCCATTCCAAAAGCGCTTCGTCAGTTTTTTGATTTTTTATATCCGAAAGTTTTTTATTAATAAAAAAAACCAGAAGCAAAAATCCTGTTATTAAGATAATTATTATGATGAGGAAATCACTAGGCATATATTTATTTTAGCATTTATTGTATTAATTTATCAGAATTTGATATAAATTTATTATGGAAACAAAAGATAGCAGCGTACAACTTCTTAAAAACAAATATGATCTTCATAAACAACCCGAAGTAGATGCCGCCGCAAGGCGTACTCTTGCTCATACCGGTGAAAAAGTTCCTCAAGATCCAATGGTTCGTATTCAAAATTATCTTGACCGTTTCCACGAAATTACAGACAGAACTGATTCAAGAGACAGAGAGCACGGATTAGATGCTATAAAAAGATTAGTTTCTTCAGGGTATGTAACAAAGGTTAAGGATATTCCGGAAAGCTATTGGAAAACTCAAGAGCGGATAATTCGTGAAAGAGGACAACAGGGAGATTACGATAGTTTTTCTGAGGCAGAAAAACTAAAATGGAAAAATGAGCTTGCTGAAGGACTTTTAAGCGACCAACAAGCATCACTTGAACAATGGGTTGACTATTTGGTTTCTCCCGATTCCTCAAACATACCCGATTCCATGAAATACTGGATATTTCGAAACGTTATCAACATGCAGGAATACGATAAGGAAACTCAAGGATTCCCCGAAAGGTCAAAAGGGACAGTTAAAATGTTTCCTGATATTAATGAAGAAGCTTTAGCTTATGTTGTAAACGCAATTGTCGGGAAATATAAAGGTGAAGGTTTTAATTTCGGACAATTTGATTTTGACCTTCCTGAGGAGTCAAAACAGAAATTCAGACAAAGCCTAGACGGAGAAAGTTTTCCAAAGCTTTATGCTTGGGCAAATGAAAATATTCAGCCAATTTCGGAGAGCGAACTCACAATAACAGACGGGCAATGGATTAAATATGAACAAGACACAGACTCAACTGATAATTATAGAACGCTAAGCCAGTCTATTAGGGGCAGAGGTACAGGTTGGTGTACCGCAGGCGAGAACACGGCGCACATTCAACTAAAAGGCGGAGATTTTTATGTATATTATTCAAATGATAATGACGGCAATCCGACAAATCCGAGAATTGCGATTCGAATGGAAGGCGACCATATTGCTGAAATTAGAGGGATTTCTGCTAAACAAAATCTCGATCCGTACATGAATGACGTTTTGGCCGCAAAGCTTGAAGAATTTCCGGATAAAGACCAATATCTTAAAAAAGAAGCGGACATGAGACGCTTAACGGAGATTGATAATAAAGTAAAAGCAGGGGTGATGCTCGGAAAAGACGATTTAGTATTTCTTTATGAATTAAACTCGCCGATTGAAGGTTTTGGTAATGAGAATTTAGGCGTATCAAGCGATCCTCGTATAGAGGAACTGCGTGGAACTAGAAACTCCGAGCAAGACATGCTGACAATCTTTGATTGTGAACCTTCTCAAATCGCCAAAAGTGTAAGGGAAATAAACGAGCATACAACAGCATATGTTGGAAAATTAGAGCCTGGAATTTTTAACCAATTGCAAAGATATAATATCGAGCATGTTTATACCTCCTTCCCAGAAGGGAAAATAAGGTTTGATACTGTAACAATAGGCGGGAAAAACTTAAGTCAATTGCAACAGGAACTGAGCGAAAGCGGAATTAATGTATCTTTTTATGCAGAGTCTATGATGAGAAGCAGGGATTTTACAATGTCTAAAAACCGGCATGAGATTGACCTAGTCCGCTTAAAAATAAGGGATATGAATTTTCTTGATCCTGCAGATTTTGATCAAGAAGTTTATACTAGTCAATTGATAAGAGATCCAACAACTGATCAAATTTATACTAGAGCAAAAGAACTGGGTTTAGAACTTTGTTTACCAGAAGTAGGACCAAATTACAGACTGCAATATAAGGATCAACCCATGAATGAATGGCTTTATGTCGGAATGAAACCAATAGCTGGCTCGAATGGCTATCCGAGTGTCTTCAAGCTTGAGCGTAATACCGATGGATTGTGGTTGTACCACAGCCGCTGGGCAAGGCCCGGCAATACTTGGATTCCGAGGGATGAGGTCGTTTTTGGTCTTCGCAAGTAAAATTTAGCTCTTAAATTTTTTGTCTCTTCGTTTTTTGAATCTTGGTTCTTTTGAATATCACACACCAGGTGTTCAACAAAGGTGTTCAACAAATGATTATTCATCCTCAATCAATAAATGTTTTATTTTTTCGAGGTTTTTTGTATAAGACTCTTGGTCTTGTACAAAAGATTTATACTCGTTCGTATTTTTGAAATAACTTAGAATAAGTTCCTTATTACATAAGGTATTATTAGCTAAACCTATAAAACTGTTATAGGATGAAAAACTGAAGTCTTTTAATTCTTTAACCAAGCCTGACACAACAGGATTTAAATGTATATAACGTGAAAGATGCAATAATTGCTCATCTGTTTCTATATCCACCGATTTAAACTCTCCTTGAAATAAGGATCCGACTCGTTTATATTTGGTATTGAAATATTTGGTATAGCTGTTGGAAAACTTTCTGACAAATTCCTGTACCCCTCCTTTTCTTAATTGTTTTAATAATAAGTGAAAATGGTTGGGCATTAAACAATAGCAAGCGACTTCTATAACTTTAGGGTTATTGCTGAAGTCTTTTAGTTTAAATCGTTGGTGAGTAGAATAACTTGGTTTTGGCCCAGTAAATTGATAATAAAGCAGTGTTTGTAAAAGTCTATTTCTGTCAGAATCATCGGAAAAAATATTCCTTTTTTCAACCCCTCGATTAAATACGTGGTAGAAATTATCATTAATGAAGATTTTCAAAAAATT
>JAMCQQ010000031.1:11295-13635 GCA_023379515.1 Actinomycetota bacterium | reverse complement strand
CACCAGTGGTCTAATAAAAGGAACATTTTCTCTGATACAATGATGAGCGCATGAATATATATAAGGTATAAGTGAATATCTTAATTTATCATATCTTCTAAAAATTTCTTCAGCTTTTTTACCATAATGCCAGGGTTCTTTAGGATACATCCCATGACATCTGGCATGTGAAGTAAACATTCCAAACTGAGCCCATCTTATATACAATTCTGACTCGGGTATTGTTGGTGCTGTACCAGCAATATCGTGACTCCAAAAGAAAACACCCGAAAGAGCAAGCGATAACCCCCCTCTTAAAACTTCCCTCATTGCATCAAATGACACTTTAGGATCACCAGACCAATGAATAGCATACTTTTGCATCCCTGCCCAACCCGATCTTATTTCACAAATCGGTTTTTCCTTCCTAGTCTTTTTCATAAAATTATAAACAGAACCTGAGTATAAATAAGAATAGGCATTCCTCATCTCCTTACCTGTTTTACCATTAAAAAAATAAGCGTCTTCAGGTATATCTTCACCAAAATCACACATTATTATACCTACTCCCCAATCTATCAAATACTTCAATTTAGATAAAAACCATGAAACTGCTTCTGGATTTGTAAAATCTACAATACCTGCTTTAGGTTGAATCCCAAGTTTACTTATATCTATTTTGGAAAAATCTACACTACCAAAACCTTCGGGTTCATTTGATATTGGGTTCTGCCAAAGATACACATCACCATTTATATTTTTTAATAAATATCCCTTTTCTTTACCTTCTTTGAACATTTCAGTTTTAATTGATACTGTAGGCTGTATCCATATTCTAAGTTTAAATCCTTTATCCCGCATAGAGGAAATCATTTCTCTTGGATGAGGGAATTTTGATTCATCAAAAACAAAGTCACAATAATATCCATTTCTTAACCAAAAAGGATCTAATGATATAACATCTGCTGGAATTTCTTTTTTCCGTAATTCATCTCCTATCATCTCTATTTCTTTTCTTGATCTATAACCATATCTGCTCATCCAAAGCCCGAATGACCATTTTGGAGGAACATCCTCTAATTTGCCAGTGAGTTTTATGTAATTGGACAGTATATATTTAAAAGATGGACCATAAAAGAAATAATAGTCCAATATGGAATCTTCTACCTCTATTGAATATGAATCAAAAGAGATTGTGGCTAAATTATATTTAATCTTTGATGTAGTATCTATCAGTATTCCATATCCCTTTGTATTTAAAAAAAAGGGAACATTTTTATATGACTTATCAGATGCTACACCACAAGCATCATAATTCAATGCTTCTATGTTATAACCTCTTTTATTTAATGGTGAAAACTTTTCACCAAAACCATAAAAATTCTCATAACTGCCAGTATAAAAAGAATCTTTTATAGCTACTATTTGGTTACCATTTAATATAAAAGTAAACAAATCACTATATCTTTTACTCGTAATATCTTTGTCATCAATTGCTTGCTTAAAAACTATTTCATCTGATTTAGCAATTTGATAAAAAAAGGGATCACAATGGATAATCACATCAAGATATCCATTAGATATACAATAATTACCATTTTTCTTTATAAGTTTTAATTTGAAATCTTTATTAAAATTTTTTTCATAAACATCAACATACACATTTTTTATAAGCTTATCTCTATAATATGAAATATTTATAATATCTTTTGAAATAAACCTGATAGAAAGTTTAATATCTTTTATATCAAAAGTAATTATAAATGCACCCTTATCTTTATCTTCAATTATGTCTTTTAAATTATTCGGTTTCAAAAAAATAATATTTTCCATTTACATATTTTTAATTTTTTAGAATATTTTAATTTAAATTTCAATGATTATTTTCATCTTATTCACAAGAGGATTATTAGTTGTATCAAAAGCTTTCTGGATTTCATCAAGCTTGAATCTGTGAGTTACCCAATCTTCAAAATTTATCATCTTGGATTCTAGCATGCGGATAATTGGCATATATGTATTTTTGTACCTAAATATCATTTCAATGCTAATATCTTTAAAGGTGGCATTATTGTAAGGAATAGTAATATTGTCTTTTCCCAAACCTGCCCAAACTACTTTTCCCCCTCTTCTAACAATTTTTAATGAATTTATCATAGATTCTTCATTGCCAGACGCTTCAATTACAGAATCTACCCCCAGGCTTTCTGTATATGCATTGATTATTTTCACTAAATCATCCTTTAAAATATTTATTATCTTAAAAGCACCATGTTTTTTAGCAATGTTTAATCTGTAATCATCTATATCGGTAATAAATATCCTCGAAGCTCCCATTATTTTTGACATTTCCAAGCATGC
>JAMCQQ010000031.1:0-11233 GCA_023379515.1 Actinomycetota bacterium | reverse complement strand
AAATACATATATGCCAATTATCCGCATGCTAATCCTATTGGACCAGATCCTAAAATACATACATAATCACCGGCTTTAACTTCAGCTCTTGTTGCGTAACTATAACCAACGAATAATGGCTCAGCTAAAGCTGCTTCTGTAAAGCTTACATCATCAGATACTTTAAATAAGAAATTTGGATCATATTTCATATATTCCACAAATGCACCGTTGTAAGGTGGTGGTGCCAAAAAAGCAATGTTATTACATAAATGATATTTACCAGTTTTACAAAAATAGCATTTATAGCACGGCAAACCTGCTTCTACTGAAACCCTATCTCCTATTTTAAAACCATTTACATTTTTTCCGATTTTAGCAATTATTCCCGAACTCTCATGACCAAGTATAAGTGGTTTTTTTACTATAAAATCTCCAATTCTACCATTATTATAAAAATGGACATCACTTCCACACAGACCAACTTCTTTAATATTTACCAGTACTTCATCATCACCATAATGTGGAATAGGAATATCTTTGACTACTAAGGTCTTTATTTTTTCTAATATTGCTGCTTTCATGAATTAAACCTCTTAATATTTATTATTAAAATCATAATTGCAATTCTATATTTCCTGGTTTTGAAATCTTTATAGTTACCAAATTATTATTGATGAAGTAACAATATTCGGATAAGTTAAATTCACTTTTCCCTTCTACTTTTAAAAGCGGCTTATTATCTAACTTAACCTGTTTAATTGAGGCAATATTATTAAAATGAAGTATGTATTTTCTATTGGGTATTTTATCTCCTTTAATAGTTAAATTTATATTATTGTTAGTTCGCATGCAGTTGAAGGTTATAACTTCATCATCGTCATATAGTGTAAATGATGCCTTATTGTAAATATAAATATCCAGCGTAATTGGATCTAAAGGTTTTTCCCCAACATAGTTCATTTCTGGGCCCATTGGTATTATTGAATCACCTTTTACAAATAATGGTAGGATATCCAACTTAGCACTGTATTCAAGGCTGATGGGCCCACTGAATTCTTTTTTAGTCCAATAATCAATCCAGATACCTTCAGGTAAATATACCATTCTTTCGCCATTTTCATTATATATTGGAGCAACCAGGAACTCCTGGCCGAATAAATATTCCAAATCTTTATCATAAGTGTTAGGATCGTTTTGAAATTCCAGAATTAAAGGCCTTATAACAGGAAGTCCTGTTTTTTCTGCTATATGCGCATATGAATAAATATAAGGTATGAGACGATATCTTAATTTTGCATATTTTCTAAAAACCTCTACTGCCTTTTCGCCATAATACCAGGGTTCCCTTGGCTGTAAACCATGTAAACGTGAGTGCGAACTGAATAATCCAAACTGTGCCCAGCGAATAAATAAATCAGGTGATGGTTCAAAGGGTCCGGTACCTGCAATATCATGGCTCCAAAATGCTATTCCAGATAAACCTATGCTTAATCCACCTCGTAACGTACAAGCCAGACTGGAATAATCACAACCAGGATCCCCTCCCCAGTTTAGTGGATATCTCTGTGAACCAGCATATGCAGTTCTACCCCAAACAAGTGCTTTTCTTCCACTAAATTCTGCGGTAGCTTCAAAAACAGCCCTATTATAAAGCAATCCATATAGATTGTGAACTTCTTTACCTGTTATTCCATTAAAATATATAGCGTCTTTAGGTGCATATTCACCCATATCAGTTTTAAATACTGCAACGCCCATTTCTATTAAAGGTTTATGTTTTTCCTGCCACCAGCGAAAAGCTTTTGGATTAGTAAAATCAACTACACCACAGGCAGGGGTAAGGGGGGCTTTTTCAATCTCGTTCCAATCAATAGGACCATCAGGTGGGAATAAATGAAAAGGCATCTGAATTTCATATACTGAACCATCAGATCTAAGCGCAAAATAACCAAGTTCTTTACCTTCTTTATAAACAGGACTTGCATTTGATACATATGGTTCTTCCCATAGACATACATTAAAACCCTTTTCTTTTAGCAGATTTATAAAACCTTTAAAATCTGGGAATGAGTGTTTATTAATCTGCAAATTACACCATCTATCTCCATCTAACCAGAATGGATCCAGACTAATTACATCACAGGGTATATCACATTTTCTATACTCCTCACAAACTGAAATAGCACCTTTTTGGTCTCTATAACCATAACCTGCTGTCCAAAGACCAAAAGACCATTTGGGTGGAACAGGTGGTTTTCCAGTTAAATCGGTATACTTGTTTATAATTTCTTTAAAAGATGGATGGCAGAATACATAAAAATCAAGTTTTGAATCTTCGATACTAATTGTAGCAGAAATTAATGACTGGCATCCCATTTTATAATTAATTAAGCAAGTTGAATTTATAAAAATCCCATATCCATTAGTGCTCATAAAGAAAGGTATATTTTTATATGATTTTTCTGTCCCAACACCAAAGGCATCCTCTGCCCAGGATATAATGTTCTGTCTTCTTTTATCAAGATCTGTAAATTTTTCTCCAAATCCATAGAAGTGTTCGTCTGGATTAATATTAAATGATTCAACTGTACTTAATACTTCACCATTATTTGAAGTATAATATCCTAATGGTTCTATTTTGAGATCTCTGGTGACATAAAGATCGCTTCTATCTGCTTTAAAAATTAATTTGTTATTAATGTCAGTGATAAAAAATTCCCAGGGATCTTTATTTATCTTTACAATAATTTTTTCTGTTTTAATTAAAAAATATTTATTATCCTCAACCACATTAAAATTAATTCTAGGAAAATCTTTTCTTACAATCATATAATTAAGTAATGATTTGGTTAATTCTCGAGGAGACATAACAAAATGTAATACATCAGAACTACAAAATTCAAAACCAATATTAATTTTTTCTTCAGTATCAGTTAGACAAATAAAATCAACTTTATTATTACCAATTACATGTGATAAAATCTTATCGACTTTGTTAAATTTGTTGGACTTTGACTCTTCTAACATTTTTATTACTTCTTTCATAAAAAGTAAATTTTTATAAATAAATTAATAAAAAATAAAAACGGTTTTTTGTAAAAATCGAATATTTTATTACTTAATTACATATAATTTAAAAAAAAGAAAATTTTAATAATTTCCAAAAATTATTTTTCTTTTTAGGTCAATATAATACATAAAATTCTTAAAAGAAATATCCGGGGGAGCCGCATGATCCAGGGTAGGAATATAACCACCTTCTTCTATAACAGGAGTTAACCTTTTCAATTCAATATCAATTTCTCTTTTACCTGCTGCAATTACTCGTTTATCTATTCCACCACTAATAGAAAATGCTTTTCCATATTTTTTTCTCAACATAACAGGATCCATGCCTGATGCTACCTCCAGAGGCCAGAATCCATCAACACCTGCTTCTAAGAATAATGGGATCAAAACTTCAAAGTTGCCATCAGTATCCACTAAAACTATTTTTATACCATTGGACTTTAAAAATTCAATAAACTTTTTATAACTTTTAAGAAAAAATTTTTTAAATATTTCTGGAGAAACCAGGGGGCCATTTTTATAGCACATATCTTCATGAATATCTATAAAATCACATTTTATTTCTTTTATTGCTCTTTTTAAAATACCAATTCCATATTCAGTTAAAAACTCTATTGCCTCATTAATTAAGAGTGGATTATCATAAAACATATATGATAGAGCTTCTGTGCCTATCCAGCTTCTTAACATGCTATAAAAACCAAAACGCTCCCTGGGAGGAAGTAGATTTATTGGTTCATCGACAATATCTTGAATTAATTTTAATTTATTATAATTTTCTAAATATCTTTTTTCGTTATTTCCTTCAAAATTTTTCTTATGCTGCAAAAAAGAATCTCTATCTTTAACTGGATATTCTAAAAATTCATCCATGCTGGTTCTTGCACTGTTTAGAGTTCCTGTTTTTAAAGCTTTTCTTTTTCTTCCAACATTATCAATATAAAATAAATACCTGTCATTTTCTTCTAAAACTTCTTCAGATCTCCAAGGATATGGCAGCCAAGTCTCAACATCAACCCACTGTTGTTTTTCAAATTGAAAATAACTATTGCCTGAGTAGAGAAAATAATTATCTTCATCATTGTGACCTATTGCATCTTTAATCAAACCTTCATTTTCCCACCTAAATCTTGTTTGTGGCCATAATCCAAACTCCATATATGGGATCCTATCAACACTTTTAAAACTTAAGGTATTTAAAAATCTTTCTTTGCAATTCATTTTATAATATTCTCTTAATAAATTTTTTTTAAATTATCATTTAGTAAATAACATTAATAAATAAATGATATTATAAATATTATATTTTATTTTATAGATCCTCTGGTTAAACCGCTAATAATATATCTCTGGAAAAATATTATCAATAAAATTGGGGGTATAATCATAATAGTAGTCAACGCTGTTATTAAATCCCATGGTCTACCAAAAGACGACGATGCAAATATTATTTCACCTAGAGCCACACTAAAAGGTTTCGCAACAAAAGTAGTTGTAAAAATAAGTGGATAAAGTAATTCATTCCAGCTACTTATGAAATTCAAAATCATCATAGATGCTATTCCTGGTAAAACCAAGGGAAAAACAATTCTCATAATAATTGTAAACTGTGAAGCCCCATCAACTATAGCTGCTTCCTCAATTTCGTAAGGGACCTGTCTAATGAAAGAAATCATTATCCATATAGTAAATGGTAAAAGTAAGCTTGTTATTAAAATAATAACACCGTGATAAGTATTAACAAGTTTTAATCTATTGAACAATTCAAATAATGGAAACAAAGTTAATATTTGAGGTAGTGCTGTAGATAATAACAATACAATTAAGATTATATTGGAACCACGAAATTTTATTCTTGTAAGTGCATATGCTGCAAGAAAGCCGAAAAATACTGACACTACGCCTGATCCAATAGAAATAATTAACGAATTAACTAAATATCTGAAAAAAGGTATACGTTCAAATAATTTAATATAATTTCGAAATACTGGAAATAATGGAAATAATTCCGGAGGACTACGGTACATATTAATCTCGGTAGTAAAAGACGATTTAATCAACCAGTATAAAGGTAATAAACATACTACAATAAAAATTATAAATATTATTATTTTAATAATTGTAATTGTATATGTATTTTTTCTCATAAATCGAACTTTTAGCTCCTATTAAATTACAATGTTACTTCTTGTTTCCGCCATATAGTAAAACCAATAATACCAACAACAGACACAATAACAAATAATACCATACCAATTGCCGCAGCATAACCAAAATTTAATCCACTAAATGTACTAATATAAACTTTATGAGAAAGAACCTCTGTTGCATATCCAGGACCACCACCTGTCATACCATAAATTATATCAAAAGCTGCCAATTGCCAAATAATATACAGTATGGTAACTATTGTTACCATTGGTTTTATTAAGGGAATAGTAATATTTCGAAATATCTGCAAATAATTTGCACCATCAACCTTGGCAGCTTCATAAATTTCAGATGGTATGCTTTGTAAACTTGCAAGAAATATTACAGCCATAAAAGGAACATTTCTCCAAATATTTGCAAGAATAACTGCATTTCTGGCACCCCAAAAACTTGAAGTTGAAACAAAATTTGTTATAAATTCGGGGAAGAAACCAGCGAATCCCCATTCACTATCAAATAACCATCTAAATATTAACGCTCCTGCTATCGGAGCTATAGCCCATGGAATTAGATTTACTGTTCTTCCAACCTTTTGAAATTTTGACCTAGAATTTAATATTAACGCAACTATCAAGCCCAGGAATACTTCTCCAATTGTTGACAAAACTACAAAAAGAACTGTAAAAGAAATACTATTAACTACAACTATGTCTTTTGTTATTCGAATATAATTTCCTATGCCATTAAAAAAATTTGTGCCTCTGCTTATGTCATAGTCTTTGAAACTGATATATGCTGTTCTTAAAAATGGGTATAAGCTTGTAAACAATCTTAATATCACCGCAGGCAATAACAGTATCAAAACTGTTATTGTAGTTTTAACTAGTCTCTTCCCCTTATACATTCTAATTATCCATTAATTAAATTATGGGGGGGTATGCATTTAACTCTTGTGGCCAGTACATATAGTGGTTCACAAATATGACCAATGCACTCTCATATACTACATCTTGTGTTTACAAGAGTTAAATGCATACCCCCCCATAAATTATATTACTTTAGAAAAAATATAATTACCCTATTCTCTTGGACCGAGAGCTTCAATTAGTGCTTTGCCATTAGTCATTGCCTCATCCAAACCAATTTGTCCTGTGAGGTAAGCAGTAAGTGTATCATCAACTGCATTCTGCGCTTCTACAAGTTTTATGTGAAATGGTCTGGGAGCTATAGCACCAGCATCATCATACATTTTCAGATAAGGTGCAACCCCTATATCTCCAACTGCAGCCAATACTGATTTCCTAGCTACTAAGAAAGACCCATATTTTACAGCCATTCTACTTTGAACATCATCTGAGGTTAACCATGCTAGAAAAGTCTTGGCATTTTCCATGTTGGGTGCATATTTTGGTATACTCCAGCCCCATACACCTAACCATGATTTATTATTTACAGGACCTTTTGGAGGTAGAACAATCTCTCCTTTACCCTCTACATACCACTCCTTATTATCTCTTAAAATATTATAAACATAGGACCACTGTCTAATCATTGCAATTTGATCCTGCATATAGGCAGCATTTAACTCTGAATATGTCCATTTTAATGCATCTTTTGGAAATATATTATAAGTATTTATCATATCATAAATAAATTTAAATGCTGTCTTGGTTCCCTCATCAAAAGCAAAAACATCACCTCCTGCCTGTGTAGCAAGATAAGAAGAATAACAAAATGGGTAACCTGGTTTCATTAATGCATCTGCCGTACCATACATACCACTTTTTTTAAGCTCTTTTCCAACACTTACTATTTCATCCCAAGTAGTTGGTACTTTCAAACCTTTTTCATCCAAAACATCTTTTCGAATATAGAAATATTGTAGTTCTGTAGCATACGGTATTCTAATAACACTCCCATCTTTAGTAGTATCCCATAATTTCATTCTTTCTTGTGTAGTAGCCGAAAAATCATCGAATGTTTCTTTTGGTAAAACATCATTTAATGGCAATAGCCAACCAGTATTTTTAAATGCTGCAATTGCTTCATCACAAACAGCACTAACATCATAAGGGCTAGCGCCTGCTGCCCAATATGAGGCATATTTGCCTGCATTCTCAGGGCCCGAGCCTGGAACAATTTCTATTTTTACTTCAATTCCTGTCAACTCAGTAAATTCTTTGGCAAAAGGCTCAAGATATTCATTCGATGGCTCAGATATTGTTACAACTACAACCCCACCTTTCTTTGCTGTTGTTTCTGCTGCTGCGGTTGTTTCAGCTGCGGTTGTCACTGCAGCTGTTGTTTCTGCTGCTGTTGTAGTTTCTGTAGTTGCAGTTTTACAACCTACTCCAACAAATACCATTGAAACTACAAACATCAGTATTAATAACAAAATAGTAAATTTTTTCATTTTATTAATTCCTTTCAAAAAAAATTTTTAACGAAATAACGATTTATAATTATAATTACCACCTCCTTTACATTTTATTTATTTCTTGTCACCCCCCTTTTAACTTTTTTGCTTCTATAATCTTTCAACTCCTTTTTACAGTCTAGTATCGTCTGGATTGATACATTTAAAATAAAAATAAAATAAAAATAAAATAAAGCAATTCGAGTTATTGACAAATTTTTATAATCTGGTTAAAATTTTAATTAATTTAAAAATATTATCAATAATGAAAATATTTTCAATACTAATTAATAATTATGGACAGCACTAATAACTTTTTATTAAAAAATAATGAAGATACTTATTCCGATATATTGATTTCAAAAGTAGCTTATCTTTATTATCATGAAAATAAAGGTATAAAGGAAATTGCAGATATTTTTGGAATATCCTATCCGACTGTTTCTAGAATTTTAAAAAGGGGGAAACAGCGTGGAATAATAACTATTAGCATAAACAGCACTTATAATAGATTTTTTGATAAAGAAAAAGAAATAAAAGAAAAGCTAGATTTAAAAGATATAATAATAATCCCAACAATTGAAAATGAAAGTGATCAGATAATTAAGAGAAGATTAGGTGAAGTTGCTGCAAATTATCTATCAAACATTTTAAAAGATGGAGATAAGTTGGGAATATCCTGGGGATCAACTATTTATGAATGTGTAAATTCTTTTAAAATTAACAAAAATATAAATGTTGATATCATACAACTTAATGGCTTGTTGCCAAACTCCCAATAATCCTGTATAATTATAGTTAATTAACTATATAATATAGGAGAAATAATGGGATACCATGCAAAAATACAACAAATAACACGAAAAGACTTTAATCAATACTACATTAATTTCCCTCGCCCAATTGCACTGGCGATGAACTTTTCCAAGGGGGATGTCGTCGAATGGGAAATAATTGATAAAGATACACTGATCCTCAAAAGAAAAGAGGTGAATCTTGCAGGGCAAAAAAGAATTTAAGCAAAGGATTTATTATGATTTCAATCTGGAATCAATGGTTCCTCAGGACCATCTTTTAAAAAGAATAGAAAAACTTGTCCCTTTTGAATTTGTAAGAGAAAAAACCAAAAGCTATTATTCCCATACAGGAAAACCCTCGATCGATCCAGTAGTACTGATTAAGATGCTGTTTATTGGATATTTATTTGATATTAGATCAGAAAGGAAACTGGTTGAAGAAATCAATCTAAATTTAGCATATCGCTGGTATATAGGCCATGATTTGGATGAAGCTATCCCTGATCACTCTATATTTTCCAAAGCAAGAACCAGGTTTGGTAAAAAACTTTTCTTACAAATATTTGAAGAGATTTTAAAAATTGCTATTAGCTTTAATCTTATATCCAAAGATATATTGCTTATTGACAGCACCATTGTTAAAGCCAATGCCAGCATAGATTCCATTGTTGAAGTAAACTTATCACCTGAGGAATACTGGAGAGAACTTGACCAGTCGGAAAAAATAAAAAGTCCAAGAGGTGCAAAACCAAAAGAGGATATTTCCCAACAGGTGGGGTCTCATTTTAACGGCAATCCTGACAAGAGAAAAATGGGTAAGCGAAGGCGTGCAAGAAATGCAGGCTATTTAAAGAAACGCTCAACTACTGACCCTGACGCAACCATGTTTTACAGACCCGGACAGGGTGGCGCTCTTTCATACAAAGCCCATATTACAACTGAGACAAATGGGTTTATTACTGCAATTGCTACTTCTCCAAGCTCTCTTCATGACACGGGTGCAGTACCTGATCTGTTAGAAATGCATGAAAAGGTTTTAGGTACACCACCCTGGATTGCAGCTGATACGAAATATGGATCAGAAGAATGCTTGGCTCATATGCAAAATAAGGGAATTAAAACAGTAATATTGCCTGAGGTAAAAAATAACCGGCCTGGATATTTTACAAAAGATAAGTTTAGTTATGATACACAAAATGACTGTTATATATGTCCTAATAAAAAAATACTTAAAAGAAAAACCAAAAGTTATACCTTAAACAGAATAATTTATTCAGCAAAAAAACAAGACTGTTTATCCTGCAACTTAAGAAACCTATGTATGGCCACTGAAGTAACAAATCCCAGAAAAGTGACTCATTACGACAGCAATTATTATAGCAAAGCAAGAGAGTGGTATTATTCCAACAATGGCAGGCTCTTACAGAAATTAAGAAGAGTAGTTATTGAGGGTGTAATAGGCAATGCCAAAGCTTATCATGGACTGCAGAGAGCAAAATTTAGAGGCAAAGAAAAAGTCCAAATGCAGTTTCTGTTAACTGCAACAGCTCTAAATTTAAAGAAAATGGTTAAATTATTTAAAGTTAAAGGATTAAATTGCAGCATAAATTCTATTTTGCTTATCATTAATTTTATTCAAAATATTTTTTGGAATAAATTTGGTATACCGATAATTCAAAGGGCTTAGGCAACAAGCCCCTATCAGGTACAGTTCAGACTGAAAATATTGGATTTGAAAAAATAATATGCAATATTGTTGCAAATTCGAATATAAGATATTTGATTTTAGGTGGACCTGAATCAGCAGGACATTTAACAGGACAGGCTCTTAAAGCACTAATGCAAAATGGCATAGATAGCAAGAAAAGAATAATCGGGTCTGAATCACCGCATCCATTTCTATATAATATACCGGCTGAATTTGTTGAAAGGTTTAGAAAGCAACTTACTTTAATAGATCTACAGTTTGAAGGTGATCCTGAGATTATAAGAAATGCAGTATGGTCATGCTACCAGGAAGAACCTGTAGACTTTAGGAGTTATAGATTATATGATTTAGGGGCATATCCTGAAGAACCATTAAGCGGAAAAATAACATGGCGGGTGACTATGCCTTGGTCAGTACCTGAAAATGAAAAAGAAGAAGAAGCATTAAAAAAAGCTAAGGAATTATTGGAAAAATTAAGGGCTAAATATAAGCAAAAAAACCATTGAATTATCTTTTTTCAAGACATTTATACAATTGGAGCTTATAGGAAATCTATTATATTTTCTGTTAACAAGGATGTTCTCTTCTTTTTTTAATAGGTCTATAAATGTATTCCTTTAGGAACCTTAAAGCCGCATCTTTATCGTTATCCATTATTATTGCTTCTAATTCTAAAATTTTTTTTGAGTCAAGAATAATTTTTTCTTCTTCTTCCAATCTTATCACCTCTTTGAAATATATTTTTATTTTACTCCAATATTAAATGAAATTAAAACATAGTTTGTCTTAAATTAAGACACATAAAACAATTAATATTCAATTTTAATCCTGATTCTAAAAGTTCTTACTATTGATGTTCTTGGCAGTCAAAAAGGATTCGAACTTATTTTTTATTCGCTCTAAATATATGTTGGTAGCATTGTGAGGTGAAATAATCATTTCTTTTCTTAAATTTAAAAAGATTCTATTCCAATGATTTATTTTATCGCCTCGATTTTTAAACTCTCAAGAGGAATTCCTCGATATTGTCTTTCGCTAATGTCTTTATCTTCTGACAAAATTTTTACTTTAAATCCTGTATCCGTAATTATTTTTAAGTAGTCGTTTCTT
>JAMCQQ010000030.1 GCA_023379515.1 Actinomycetota bacterium | reverse complement strand
TCAAAGAATGAACCAAACCGGGTCTGATTATATAAGCCTAAGATAAGAACAGAAAAAAATAAGAAAGAAAGAAAAGGTAATACCATTTTTTTCCTTTTATAGCTGTAAATATAAAGAAATAAAGGTGAAGAAAAAAGCACAGTGAAGCGTGTCCAAACCAGTAAGGCAAAAAAAATGCTTCCTAATATAAAATCAATTTTATTGTCATAATTAAAAAAGCGGATTGCAAATAAAAGCGCCAATGCGAAAACAAGAAGTGTAACAACCTGTGAAGTAAACCAAACCGTACCTAAAATTGAGATTGAGAAGAAACAGGTACCAAAAGCTAAGAATAAACTAAGAAGCAGAATCTGTTTTCTCTCCAAAATAACAATTTTTGATTTTTTTAGTTCCTCCAGTGACAAGAACAGTAATAGCGGAACAACCGAGGCGGTTATCGAGAGTAGAAAAATATCGCTAATGTTGGTACCGAAAAGAGCAACAATAGGAAGATATAAGACCGCTGGAAGCGGCGGCCAATAAAGATAATATTTACCATTATAGAGTGAAAGGTCCCGTAAGTACTGCGGAATTAAACGTAAGTGACTCTGTCCATTTAAAAAAGCGTCGCTAAGTAAAATAAAATAATTGGTTTTTGTGACGGAAAATTGATATTGAAACTTGCCGGCAAAAAAAAGATAGACAAAAAGAGTAATGAAAAAAAGGTATTTTTTCATCCTATTTTAATTTATATATTTTTACTGAAGGGTTTTGGAATACTAACTTATATTTATTCTCATTTAAACTAGCACCAATTATTTCTTCATATTTTCCGAACCATAGGTAGTCAATTTTGTAAGTTAATTGTTTGTGAACTTTTGATAATTTTAGATCTTCTGGATTAGGTGTTCTATGCAGCAGATACCATTCACGACCAAATAATTCCATATCTTTGGCGCTAACACCATAAGCACGCTTAAAAATAGCATTATTATTTTTAGTGCTAGTAAACAGCGAATTACTAAAATCTTCAGGAACATTATAAAGAGAATAGAGAAAATATGTTCTGTCTAAAATTTCCTGATTTGAGGCCGAGGATAATAAACCGTCGGGTAAATAGATATAATTATGAGTAAAAGTTGGTAATAGATAATTGGTAGTAATACTTGGACTAGCGATAACGGAATTTTTTGGTGTATTTTTATTTAACCAAGCAAAGGCCTCAGAAAGTTCCTTACTGATCTTAAATGATGAATTCATATTGATTGAGCTTAATGTTTGGATACCAAAAGACGCCAAGATAACCAAAATCGTTGAAATAATTGCAAAATATTTTATTTTTTTGTAGTTAAACTTAGTTAAAAAATAAAAAAGAGCAATAAAAGAACTCAAAACCATCCATGGATATACTATTCTCATATAAAAATGCCAGGTTTGGACGCCCCAACCAAATATACTCCTGAAATTAAGACAAACAATTCCGCCGACCAGAAAAGAGGTTATAAATAACAAGTTCCCCTGATAACGAGATTGAATTTTTATGTAAACAACGATTATTACTAAAATTAAAAGAATGATATACCATGATTCTCGTGTAAACGCAGTCATTCCAGACTCCCAACCAAGTCTTAAACTGATTTCGTTAAATTGAGTTAAATTCTTAAAAGCAAGATAATCCTTCCAGAACGAAACGGACATAAATAAACCTAAGATTAATACCGTAATAACAGAAAACGCTTTTTTGGTCTCTTTTAACAATATTAAAACTCCTGCGGTGGATAATGCACCAAAAAGGAAGAAAATCCAATAATAAGCATAAGAATAAAATAGTAAACCAAAGAACATCCCGCTTAATAATATATTTTTTAGATTGCTTTTAAGATTCTTTTTACGACTGGTGAATAAAAGATACAGAAAGTAGATAGCTCCCAAAAGTAAAATAAAAGTAAATTCAGGACTATCTAGACGGCCATATTCTAACTGTCTAGTAACCGAATTTAGATATGATTGTAAATGTATCGTGTCAAAGTTAGATATTGTCTTTAAAAAATTAATAATGAAATTATTCCAATCATCGGTACGAAAACTATAAGATAAAATACTCGCAGTTGTTAAAGTACTAAAATAAATTTTTAATCCTAGTTTTTTTAAAAATGTTAACAAAATTAAACTCGAAATAAAGGGGAAAAGAAAATCACTCAGGATAAAAACTGCTTCCACTGAACCCAATATTTTGGCAATCATACCTAAAATTAAAGGGGGGAAAGTTGTGCTTTGATTGGGACCATGACGGTATTCATAGATTAACGGATCTCTGACGATTAATTCTCCTTCAAATACTCTCCTTATTCTTGCAGCGTAAGTATGCGTCTCATCAAAAGTCATCGTTGATACATTTTCAATGGCTATCGGACTATATTTATCTTCTTTATTTTGTAATAAAGGAATAAACAGATGAGGCCATAAAAAAATAAATCCTACTAATGAGGAAAATATTAACTTATGCGAAATCTTTAACATAATGATTAAATTACTCTGCAGTCTTCTTCTCTTTGAGGCATTTGATAAATTATAAATTCATCATTTTTGTACATTATCGGAAGATTAAAATTTGTCTTGACATGACTAACCATAAAAGAAAAATGATATTCTTTCTGTAATTTTTCTAAATTTATTAGGTTAAAGTTTTCCCAGTTTCCCAGATCAGTCCGTCTTTTGTTCCAATCTTGGGCAATTATTGGTGAATAAAAGCTTAGCGTACCGTCTTTATAGTCACCCGTTATCGGGCGCTTAGAATAAACTCGAAATCCCTGAGTTTCGAAAGGAACTAAGAATGAACATTGCTTATCGGTATGATTATTCGCCCATAATTGCGCGCTGATCCATCTCTCGTTTTGAGTCTTCATAAAATTAAAGATTCTGCTCACTGACAAGGCCGAAAGTATTAAAACTATTGAATATAAAATAAATCTAGAATTGAGTTTAAGTTTTTTACTAAGCTGCTAGAACCATATTCTGCCTAATTGTAAGCTGATGACGCTTGATAAGGGAAATATACCTGTAAAAATAATTTGAAATACTAACGTAATAATCCCTGATATTAATAACGCAATCATAAATCTTTCTTTATATTCAATTTTTTTATTTATGAAAATTCTCATAAAAAGATAAAAACTTATTGGCAAAAGTCCTAATAAAAGACTTAACCATCCCTTAATCGTCCAAAGTAAAGGAAAAGCATATGAATTGCGTTCCATCAGTATACTCAACCATTCTGTTGTTGGAGAATTCGTTTCGATACGGAATAGATTTATTATTTGAGGAAAGATTAATAAAGAAGTAAGCAACAGAACAATTAACAATCCCTTAATAAGAATACTTATTCGATTAATATTCTTATCCAAAGCAGTCATCGTTAAAACAACAACGCCGGTCCATATAGCTGAAAGAGGATGGATTAAAAATTCAAATCCAAAAAAAAAAAAAGAAAGTAAATATTTTTTACTCAGAAGTAAAAACAATATATATAGAGATAGTAAGTGGGTTAAAACTCTTGGAACAAAAGAGGTTTCAACTGTTAGAATTGCAGAACCTCCAATATAGTAGGGGAAAATAAAGAGAAGTAGAGAAAAAAACCAGGCTAATCCTTTACCAAAAAGCTTATTGCTAATTGCTGTAATCATAATAAATAACAGTATTAATGTAATTACATAATAAATAAAATAAATCCGGGCGTCATTATTAAATAATGACTGTAAATAAGCAATAATGGGATAAAAGAAAGAATAACTGCTTTGTCCACTTAAAAACAAGTAATCATTCGGATAAAGAGCACTGTCTTGTAATCTGAAAATTAAAGGAAGATGAATTGCTTGGTCTCCCGTCCCATAAGAATATCCCCGCAAAAGAATAGCCACCAGACTTATATATATCACTATGAAAAGGTTTACTGCTTTTTTGCCCATTTTCGTATATGGGTGATAATTTTGTCTAAATCAATTGAGGTTAAGTTTTGATGAAAAGGAATATTGAGAGTTACTTGGGAAATTTTTTCAGAATTAGGTAGTTTCTGCTTATTTCGGTAATAACTTATCATATGCAACGGGAAATATCGAAACGTTGTATATATATTATTCTTAACCA
>JAMCQQ010000029.1:5485-10573 GCA_023379515.1 Actinomycetota bacterium | reverse complement strand
TCGGTTGATGTAACTTCAGTGGTAGGTGGTGCTTTAACACAGGCAGCGAACAACGATCCAGCAAGAACAACAATCACAAACAAGATAAATAATCTTATCCGCATTTAAAACTCTCCTTTTTTAATAATTTTGGATTCGAAGATTTTTCAGTTCTGTTTCCATAACCTATAACCATCAACCTCCTTTTTTATTTTTTTAGATATTATTGGTAAATTCTATTTTAAGATGAATAAATTTCTCCCATATAATATGTTCATCAAAAGCCAAATTTCCTTGTTAAAGTGAGATTGTTATTGATATTAGAAAATGATCATTGCAAAGTACATTGCTACGATTATATTACTGATTATGACCAAATTATATGGTATTTTTTAAAAATATATTATAATTCAAAGTTAACTATAACACAAATAAAAGATATTACAACAATTAAATGCTTGACACTACATACAGGCAAAATACAATACTTATTGAATTTATGGTTCAATAAAAATTTCAGGAGGTCTATTTAGATGGAAACAATTTACATTGATATTAAAAAAAAAGAATTGGATATAAGAAAAGAACGCGTAGAAAAGGTGAAAAGGTTTGAAGCTACAGATAGAATTCCTGTGTTACCAATGATTGATAATCGTTATTACTATGAGAAAGTTGGAGTAACAATGCAGGAAGTCTTTAATGATCCTATAAAAATGTTGAGAGCACAAATATATGGACAAAAGTGGATAATGGAAAACATTAAAACAGATCAATATGAAATTCCTGTACAAATGTATTCGTGGTTTCAAAATGTCCGAGAGGCATCAGCTTTGGGATGTGAAATTGAATTTCCCACACCAAATCAGGTTTGGGTAAAGAAACCCTGGATCAAGAATGAGGAGGATTTAGAAAGATTAAAAAAAATAAATGTAATTACAAATGGATTGCACGGACGCGAAATTGAATTTCGCGAAGCGATGAGGAAAGTTGCAAAAAAATATAGAGTAAAACTTAGTGACGGGTATGAATTTTACCCCGCAGAAGAAATTCGCCTGCACACTTGCATGGATGGTCCGTTTACCCTGGCTGCTGAAGTACGTGGTTATCAGAAAATAATGGAAGATATTATTGAACGACCCAATTTCGTTAAAAAACTCTGTGATATCATTGCTGATAAAGAGATAGAGTGGGTAGAATTCTGCAAAAAACAAGACGGTGATGATTCGACAATCTGGATGGGAGACGATTACGCTGTTTTTTTATCTCCAAAAATGTATGAAGAGTTTGCATTACCATATGATAAGAGAATTAGATTTCACTTCGGTGGGTATTGTGCCTTTCACCTGTGCGGTTTTTCTGAACATCTTTTACATTATCTTGTAAATGATCTGAAAATTAATGAATTCAGCGCATTTGGATTTCAGTTAGACAAGAAAAAGGTTGTGGATTTGATGGGTGGGAAAATTGTTTTAGTAGGAAACATAAGCCCTATGAATTTGCTTAAAGGGACAAAGGATTCAATAATAAGTGAGATCAGAGAAGCAATTGAGATATTTGGACCAAGGGGGGGGTTTATTTTACAGGATGGAGCTGATATCGCTCCAGGCACACCTGTAGAAAATATCAATTTGATGTATGAAGTGGCTGAGGAATATAAATTGAAATAATGACTGCAAAAATTAAATTATGGGGTTGTTTGTTTCTATTATTTTATAAAATTATTTAATAAAACTGATAAAATTTATTGAAGTAAGTATAGAAAAATATTATAGATCTTAATTTATTCTAGGATACTATGGTGCTATCTCAAGAAAGATATAAAAAAATATTAGATTTAATAAAAGAAAACGGTTCAGTTTATGTTGCTGATTTAAGCAAGCGATATGAAGTATCAGAAGAAACCATAAGAAGAGATCTTGATAAACTTGAAAAAGAAGGCTTATTATTTAGAATACACGGTGGTGCTATATCCTTTAATCATACGCGTTTAGAGCCATCCTATAATGCAAAGATCAATGTTAACGTTGATGAAAAGCGAGCTATAGCAGCAGAAGCAGCTAATTTGGTAGAAGAAGGCGACTCAATCATTCTTGACTCAAGTACAACTGTTCTTTTTCTGGCTAAGGAGCTGAAGAATAAACGAAATATTACTATAGTTACCAATTTTCCCCTTGTCATTAATGAATTCACCGATGTACCAGCTATAAACATTATTTCAACCGGAGGAGCATTAAATCGACCATCCTGTTCTCTTGTTGGTTCTATTACAGAAAATTTTCTTAAAGAGATTCATGTTGACAAAACCTTTATTTCCACAAAGGCTGTTTCGATTGAAGAAGGTCTAACTGAAGGTGATATTGCTAATATAGCTGTAAAAAAATGTATGATTCATGCAGCTAAACAAAATATATTGCTTGCAGATAGTAGTAAATTCAATCATGTGGCGTTTGCTCAAGTTGTGCCGCTTTCCGCTATTGATATTATTATTACTGACAACGGTATTGAACCTGAATATCTGAAACAAATAAAGGAAAATAATTTAAAGGTTATTTTAGTAGAAACAAATAGATAAATAGTTATTTTTTTAGCAAATTTTCCCCATTACTTCATTAATACAAATCGGTATTCTGATATATGTAAATTAGCACAGGAAAAAATAAGTGTTGAAATACTTATTATTTATGTTACAATTCATTTTGTTTTTTAAATAAATATATTAAAAAGCCATATAATTAAGTCATTATCGGTAATAATTGCAATTTTTTATTTGCAAACTTCTAACAAAGAGGAGAAATAGAAGATGATTAACATGAAAATAACACTTCCAAAAATTGATACCACAATTAAAATCCCTAAAGGTGAATTTGAAACAAGAATAAAAAAAGTACAGAATGAACTTTATAGAAGAAAAATTGATTTTGGTATAGCCTATGGGACTCCTATTATACCTGGAGATGTTTTATACCTATCTGGATATGATGTTCATCTAGAATCGTCATCTGCCATCATAATATCTCCAACTAAGATGTTTGTATTGGGAGGTCCAGAAAGTGTGGGCTGTGCCCAAGAATCAATGCGTGCTGGTGAATGGAGAAATCTAAAGGAGTTCCAGCTAAGTTGGGAGGATTATCCTCAAGCTAGGTTTTCTCCTCTAAGAGAAGTGATTGATGAAGCTGTTGAGAAAAAAAATGTAAAAAGAGTAGGCATGCTGACTTCAGCGGATATTATGTCAGTTGACTGGTTGGAGTTAGTAAAAAGAAATACTGATAAAAATGCTGAATTTCTGAATGCAACAGATATTCTTGCCGAAGCCCGGTATATCAAAAGCAAGAATGAATTAGAGCTAATCAGATTATCAAATAAGATTGCCATAGAGGCTATAAAAATAATGATTGAAGTTATCGAACCCGGAATGAGAGAATTGGAAGTTGCTGCATATGGAGACTACGTAGCCAAATCAATGGGTGCTTATAACTATGGATACGATACCCTGGTTACTACAGGGGAAAGAACTAATACGATTATTGGTAGAACTGGTAATAAGATAATAGAAAAAGGAGATATATGTATCTTTGGAGTAAGTGCTAGATATGAAGGTTATTCGTCAGCACCTGGGCGTACTATAGTTGTTGGAGGTGCTAATAAAGGACAAGTAGAATTTCTTGAACATGCACTAACAGCTCATGCATTAGCTGTTGAAAAGTTTGTCTATGGAAAACCTGCTCGTGATTTGGATATAGTTGCTCGTGAATATTACAAAAAGGTAGGGTTAGCACAATATCAGATTTACAGTACGGGGCATGGGACAGGAATCTCGGAAGCCTTTGAGGGGAAGGCAGCGACTCGCTATAGTGATTATAATTTCCCCAAAAATATTGTGATGATGATAGATGTTGGTTTATACGGACATCCAGATTACCACGGCCAAAGACACGAAGAAGCATTTATTATTAATGATAAAGGTGAAACTGAAAAAATTTCAGACTTGCCAATGAGATTATATAAGAAAAAATGATTGCATTTATAGAAAACAGGGATTTGAAATATATCACCAATATCAAAATACTCAAATGACTCCAATTATATTAAATCTATAAAAGGATTTTATAAGTTTTTAGAATTTCTAATGGAAAAAGCATCTGGATGAATTACCTTTTAGGCTTATGCATTGGAACATCGAGCACAAAAGCTCTGATTACTGATATTGAAGGAAAGGTAATAGTTTCTTCAATAATAGAATATAAGACTGATAGCCCCTTTCCAGGTTGGATGGAACAAGATCCTGAGTTATGGTTTGAAAGTTCAATTAAGACTGAAAGCTGTCAAAGATTTACTTGATAACGGCAATATTAATCCGAAAGATATAATATCTTTGGGCATCTCAGGCCAGATGCATTCTACAGTTTTTTTAGATAGAAATAACGATGTAATAAGGCCTGCTCCGCTGTGGAACGATCAGAGAACATTTAAGGAATGTAATTATCTTTTGGATAATATAGGAATTAAAAAAATGCTCGAACTCACCTCAAATAAACCTCTGGACGCTTTCAGTCTTCCTAAGATTTTATGGCTAAGAAATAATGAAAAAGAAAATTTCAAGAGATTAAAAAAGATATGTCTTTCAAAAGATTATGTGAAATACAGGTTATCTGGAAAGCTTAACACTGATCCTTCCGATGCCTCTGGAACCCTATGTTTTGATGTAAAAAATTACAGGTGGTCTAAAGAGCTTTTTGATGAGTTGAAACTGGATATATCAATTCTTCCGGATGTAAAACCGTCAGGTGAATTTTCTGCTTGCATGTCAAGGGAAGGATCAATAATAACGGGTTTACCGGTGAGTGATGATAGCTTGTGTGAAATTCCTTTTGCATCATTTAGTTCAATATCAATAATCAAAATATGACAATACCAATTCATATGCTTTTTACTTCATGTGGATAACTATAATGTATTACTTCTATTATTCATGATGAAAAATAAAATTCTAAGATTATTTTAGGGCATCAGTTTTTGTAATTGTACCATATGATGTATAGTGTCAACAGTAAACAAATTAAACTCTATCATAAATTTAATCAATGGACTTCTTTAATCGAACATACGAAG
>JAMCQQ010000029.1:0-5475 GCA_023379515.1 Actinomycetota bacterium | reverse complement strand
GGGTTTACCTGAGGGATTACCTATACTGACGGGGACAGCGGATACTGCAGGAGAGATGTTGGGGAATGGAATAAATAGTGATGGAGATTGTCTTATAATTCTTGGGACTGGGGGAGTTTTGCTTGTTTATCATTCAAAACATTATAAAAATGATGGCAGCCTTGATATGTTCTGCTTTCCTGACGGAAGGTTTTATTCGTTAGGGGTAACACTTTCATCATCTGCGTCGCTTATGTGGAGCTTAAATAAAATAGGGCTTGATCTGGATATTGTCGAAAGGGGAATAGATAGAAATATAAGATATTGCGATTTTAAAGAATATATCGAGAAAAATAAGTTTAATATTCTTGAAGAAGAAGCAAATGAAGTTTCTCCAGGAGCTAACGGCTTAATATTTTTACCCTATTTAACAGGCGAGAGGGCACCATATGCTGATCCAAGTGCAAGGGGCGTTTTATTTGGATTGAACTTAAACCATGGGAAGAAGCATATCTTAAGAGCCGTAATGGAGGGTGTAGCATTTTCACAAAGGGATTGTTATGAAATAATCAGAAAAAAGGGGTTTGATATAAAGAATATTGTAATATCAGGGGGTGGGGCAAAAAGTAAATTGTGGTGCCAGATCTATTCAGATGTTTTCAATTCAAGAATTACGAAGATGTCATCTGAAGAGGGCCCATCTTTGGGAATGTGTATACTTGGAGCAGTTTCATTAGGGATATATGATTCTATCGGGAAAGCCTCAAAGAAGTTTTTTAGGGAAGAAAATACCTTTAATATGAATGAAGAAAATGTATCTATATATGATGAGCTATATGGAATATATCATGATCTTTATTCAAAATTGAAAGACTCTTTTTTTAAAATAGATAAATTTGCCAAAAAACATTACTTAAATTAAGTAAATGAGTAATTCTTTTTACAATATTCAATTAATCTAGTCACATAGATTGAAGTAACAAATCATTGCGTATACAAGGAGCGTTAATGGAGAATCAAAATTATATCCTCGCTAAGATTGAAAAGGTAAGAAATTACATTGAAGAGAGAGGCGCAGATGGGATCCTTCTAACTAAAAAGAATAATTTTTCATGGATTACCTGTGGGAAGAGAAATGGAATAATAAATGAATCAGAGATAGGTAATTCAAGTGTTCTTATAACAAGAAATAATTGCTATCTTATAACGGATAATATAGAAGAACCTCGAATGTACGCGGAAGAAATAGATGACAGACTTTTCAAAAGAGCGATATTTAGTTGGTTTGAGCCGCAAGATAAGTATAAAAAGATAATCGAGGTTGTTGGAAGTGATAATGTTATTTCAGATGTTACTTTTGGTAATTTCGATCTTGTTGACGATGGTTTTGAGAAATTAAAGTATGTGCTTGATGAAGCAGAAAAGAAGGTGTTGAGAGAGCTTGGGGAAAGGACTTCCAAAATTATCTCCAGGGTGTGTTTGGAGACAAAGCGGGGTGATGGTGAGTTTAATTGCCTTGGCCTGCTTCATAGATACTTAGCAGATGAGGGCATATCGCCCAACGTGTCTTTTGTCGCTTCCGATGAGAGGATATTTAATTTCAGACACCCAATAGCAACCTTTAAGAAGGTAGATAGATATTTTATGGTGGTAGTCTGCTCTGAGTTTAAAGGTTTAATTGTCTCAATGAGTAGATCTGTTTACTTTGGAAAACTAACAGGGGAATTGGAAGCTAAAAAGGATATTCTTGCCCATATCGATGCAGAGATAATAAACAACACAAGACCTGGTAAAACATATGCGGATGTTTTTGGATTTATTAAAAAAATGTATGAGAAATATGGGCATAAGGATGAGTGGATTCATCACCTTCAGGGAGGTCCTATCGGGTATTCACCAAGATATTTTCTAGCAAATGATCGTACAAATGTGCCTGTTGAGGTTGGAAATGCATTTGCATGGAATCCTACATTAAAAGGAATAAAAAGTGAGGATACATTTTTGATTGATGAGGATTTAAATAAATACATTTCTTATGATGAGGATTGGCCCTCAATTGAGATAGTAGTTGGAGATAGGAAGATAAAAAGACCCGATATTTTATTAAGAAAAGAGATTGTGATTTCATCTTCATAGAGCATAGATTTCTTTCCACTTATGTTTAGTAATACAGAGTGGTAACAATTTCTTTCTAGGTGTATCTAGAATCGTGCCCATTTTAAATTCTGATGCCAATTTGTACCCTTCAACTTTGAAATATATCCTATCTAAGATTTTTGCCCGTATTCCTTTTTATCTTTTAAGTTTATCTACGAATGTATATAATATAAATTTAGCCAAGGATATTATTTAATCTAACCTGATATGTTAAGTCACTATCTTAAGCAATGACATTTTGAAAGCTGTGCAGGGCGCACCATTTTTATAAGTTTATTTTTTTAATGTTTTAACAAATTCTTCAACCTCAATGTTTGCTGCTCGTAATATCGAACGAAGAGTTCCTTTATCAAGGAATTTATGATCTGGTACTACAACTTGAGTAAATGGGTTATCTCTTCTTAAGGTAATGTGGCTGCCTTTCTGTCTTTTAACTGAAAAACCATATTTATTGAGGACTCTAATACATTCTTTTCCAGAAATATTTGGTAATTTTGTCATACCGCAACAACAATGACTTCAAACTGTTCTTCTGGTACAGGTAGGTTATCTTCCTCTAATGCCTCTATGTAACATTCAATTGCTTCTTTGATGTTATTAATAGCTTCTTCCTTGGTTTTACCTTGAGAGATGCATCCAGGCAAGCTTGGGCATTCGGCGATCCAAAAACCGTCTTCTCCTGGATACAAAATTACCTGTCTCATTATAATCACCTCACAGTAGTCACAGAAAGTGTACAAAATTATATTATTAAAATGAATATAATAATAACATGCAAAATTGAATAGCCGACAGGGCATAGTGGAGTTTCATCGATTTGTTGGTATTGAATCGAAGGTTCAAGTCGTTTTATTCCTTCAACTTTGTCAAAGTCCGTATCTTAAGAACTTGATTTTAATAATATCTTCCTCAAGTTCAAAAAGAATTTTGTCCTTAGACTTCAGCTTCATGCTTGAGAAAGCAATATTAGATGCGAATATTGATTCATTATGATTCATATAATGTGTTATAATTTTTTATGTTGTTAAATTAGTTGTGATAATAAGGTTTTGGTGGTGTGTCATGAGGCAATTTACTGTTAGGGGGCTATCAAAGGAATTGGAGGAGAGGATCGAAAAAGAGGTTAATGAAAAGGGATTAAGCCTAAACAAAGTGTTGATGTCACTGCTTGAGAAAGGCTCTGGACTGAGTAGAATAAAGAGATCTCAAGTAATTTACAGTGATCTGGACCACTTAGCAGGGTCATGGTCCTTAGAAGAAGCTCAAGAAATTGAGAAATATATAAAGGATCAAAGAAAAATCGATGAGGATATGTGGAAGTGAATACAAGGATTCTAATCGATACAACTGCCTATTCATCGTTTATGAAAGGTGATCCTGATTTTAAAAAAGCTATACAGACGGCAGATGAGATTTTTCTTAATTCCATTGTAATTGGTGAGCTGCTATTCGGATTTATTAGAGGAGGAAGAGAGGAAAAAAATCGTTTAGAACTTCAACAATTTCTTTCATCACCAAGAGTATTCATTCAAACGGTTGATGAGGAAACATCAGAGAGGTATGCCGTAATATTTAATTATCTTAAGGAGAAAGGGACTCCAATTCCCACCAATGATATATGGATTGCTGCCTCAGCCATGAAGGACGGTTTGAAGATCCTTACCGCTGATGATCATTTTAATAAAATACCACAGGTCATAGCGGAGTTTCGTTGATCTGTTGCGCTTGTAGATTTTTACTTGTTTTGCTTTTTTGCTGAAGTCTAATTGATGAATAAATAAATCTCAATAGAAGTGGGGTTATCAGCGTGGTTGCCACGGCAACTATCACCAGCGAAGCATAGGTCTCAAGTGATATTATTTTAAATGTGGCTCCTATCGTTGCTGTGATGAGCGCAACCTCGCCTCTTGATATCATACCGATGCCAATTACAGTCGATCGTTTCCAATCAAATCCGCACATCTTTGCAGGTAGCATGCAGCCCAATAGCTTAGAGATAATTGCCACTGTAAGCAGAGATATTATCAATATTGGATTCAGATTTCTGACGGTAAAGCCCATGCCTATATTTGCAAAAAAAATTGGGATGAAAATGCTGTAACCCACGACCCTCAGGTTCTTTTCGATCTTCTCTTTAATGCCGGACTTATTCACGAGGACCCCAGCTAAATATGCGCCGGTTATTGATGCGAGTCCTGCATAGAACTCAGAAGCCCAGCCAAATAGAAGACTGAAAGCTATTATCAGGCTCATGATAAGGTCGTTATTCCTGACCCTGTTGAAAAGTTTTGGTGCAAAATTTACAAAGACATAACCAAAAGCAGTTGCGCTGGCGCTAAAGATCGCAAGCCTGGTGATTGTGGTTGTGAACTTGATATCACCTATGCCTTTAGTCCCCAGGAATATTGAAATTGCGACCAGACCCATTATGTCATCAATAACTGCAGCATTCATTATCGTTGCAGCCTCGTCGGTGTGCATCTTTTTCAATTCCATGAGTGTTTGCGCAGTGATGCTCACGCTGGTTGCGGATAGCACTATCCCGACGAATATGCTTTCATTCTGCGGAAGGCCAAATAGTTTACAAACCCCCCAGCTAAGCAGGATAGGGAAGAGCATCCCAGATGTGGCAATAAGGAAGGAAGACAGCCCAAATTTCTTGATCTTATCAATTTCGGTTTCCAGTCCAGAGATGAACATTAGGATTATCACGCCAATTAAAGCGATGACATTGATCGCAGCATTGGGCGTGATGAAACCGAGTATTGCTGGGCCAAGGATTATGCCAACGGCTATCTTACCAATAACTGTTGGCAGACCGATCTTCTGGCTCAAAAAACCCATCAGTTTTGAGGCACCCAGTAAAATCGCTAATTTTAAAAGGATAGAGAAGTTCTCTTCCATCTTCCTTCCATGTTATTTCCCTTTTTACTATTCAAATGGATGAATCTACTTAAATGGCTTCAACGCCTTTATCGCCAGTCCGAACACGGACTACTTCCTCAATCGGTATAATAAATATCTTGCCGTCTCCAACAGCACCGGTCCTGCCTATTTCACAAATAGTATCCACTACCGTCTGCACATCCTTGTCTTCCACCACTATTTCAATCTTCTTCTTGGGTAAGAATTCAATCCTGTGTTCTCCCACTCGCCATTTCAGCGACACGCCTTTTTGCTGGCCTCTCCCAACCACATCACTGACTGTCATGCCAATAAAGCCTTTATCCTCCAGGGCGGTTTTAATTGGATGAAAAGTCTCTTCCCGTACTATGGCTTCTATTTTTTTCATATTAATGCTCCTATTCGTAAGCTCTTTCCCCATGCTGGGAAATATCC
>JAMCQQ010000028.1:3917-4208 GCA_023379515.1 Actinomycetota bacterium | reverse complement strand
GTTGGCTGTTAGCGCTTGACTTTGACTAGCTGCGGAGCGTGAGGCGCTGCCAGCTAAATCTATCCACCCATTGACACAAAAAGGTTTGTCATATTGAGATATTTGATAACCTTTAGCAAGATCAGGATAAAAATAATTTTTTCGGTCAAATTTAGAAAACAAAGGTATTTCACAATTTAAGGAAAGTCCTATCATTACGCACCATTCAATTGCCTTTTTATTCGGGTAGGGTAGTGCTCCCGGAAGTCCTAAGCAAATAGGGCAGGTGTGAGTATTTGGTTTTTTGCCAAA
>JAMCQQ010000028.1:0-3907 GCA_023379515.1 Actinomycetota bacterium | reverse complement strand
AGCATTAAAGCAGAGCAACTGCAAAACATTTTACTATTTGTTTTTAATTCTACATGCACTTCTAAACCAATTATCGGTGTATATTTATTCATAATTCTTAATTTTAAATTTTCAATGCTTCGATTTTAAACAAAATCATAATTCGTAAATCATAAATCTGGTGTTAGTTTCCTCCAATTCTCGTCCATCGTGTTTATTTCATACTGATGTGCAGTAGAAAGAACCAATGCTTCGCTAAATTGAGGTCCGATGATTTGCATTCCGATTGGAAGTTGTGATTTTGAAAAACCAATGGGAATATTTATGCCGCAAAGGCCTGCAATAGATGACGGTTCAACTAAAACATCGGAAATTTCACCAAACATCGACTGATCTTTTGTGGAACCGATAGGTAAAGCCAGTAAAGGACTTGTTGGAGCGATTATCACATCAATTTTTTCAAATGCCTTTTCAAAATCTTTAATAATTACAGTTCTGACTTGTTGTGCTTTATTATAATATTGGTCATAGTAGCCTGACGATAGGGCATAGGTTCCAAACATAATTCTTCGCTTTGCTTCTTCTCCAAAGTTACTTCTGTCAAAACCATACCTAATACCGTCATATCTTGCTAAATTTGAAGATACTTCTGACCTTTGAATTATTGTGTAAACATCTATTGCATATTTGGGATCAAAAAGTTTAATTTCTTTTATTTTTGCTCCTAAGTCTTCAAATTTTTTTATTGCTGTTTTTACTGATTTTTCAACCTCTTTATTAATGCCTTTGATAAAATACTGGCTTGAAATACCTACTTTTAATCCCTTGATATCTTTATTTAATTTTTGTGAGTAATTATCTACTAATATTGGTGAAGTAGTGGCATCGTTTTCGTCAATACCCGCTAAAACTTCTAGCATTAAAGCAGAGTCTTCAACTGTTTTTGTAATAGGACCAGGAGAATCAAGAGAAGAACTCATAGCAATTACACCGTACCTTGAAACTCTTCCGTAGGTGGGCTTAAATCCTACAACGCCGCACCAGCTTGCCGGCTGTCTGATTGAGCCGGCAGTTTCCGAACCAATTGCTGCTATGCATTGATTAGCCGCAACAGAGGCAGCTGAACCGCCTGAAGAACCTCCAGGCAAGTGATTTGTATTCCAGGGATTCTTCGTAGGGCCATAATCAGAGGTTTCGGTAGAAGACCCATGTGCCCAGGCATCCATGTTAGTTTTTCCTAAAATTACAGCTCCTGCTTCTTTTAATTTTTTAATAACACTTGCATCAAATGGGGGAATATAATCATCTAAAATTTTACTTGACGCAGTAGTCCTTACTCCTTTGGTTGAAAAGTTGTCTTTAATGGCAATAGGAATCCCTAGTAACGGTTTGTAGCTCATGGCTTGTGGCTCGCGGTTGATTTCTTGGTCTGCTTTTCTTGCCTGTTCTAAAGCATCGTTTTCTGTAACAGTTACAAATGCATTTAATTTTGGTTCCGTTCTTCTTATCTGATTAAGACAAGCTTTGGTTAGCTCTAGAGAACTAAATTTTTTATTTTTTAATCCTTCTTTTGATTTTTTGATTGTAAGATTATGCATTTTCATTAAAAATTGCCTTTACTTTAAAAAAACCGTTTTGTTTTGATTTTGCATTGGCTAAAGCTTGTTCTTGAGTCAAAGAGGGTTTTGCAATATCTTCTCTTGTTACATTTTCTAGTCCCGTAACCTGACTTGTTGGTTCAACGTTTTTCGTATCCACCGTACTTAATTCATTTACGTAATCAATAGTGTCTTCAAGTTGCTTTGCCAGTTTTGTTTTTTCACTTGGTAAAAGAGAGAGGTTAGCAAGTTTTGCAATATGGGTTATGTTAATTTTCATCTCGTTAGAAAATTCTCCTTTGTAAGGTAATAGTTTTGAAATGGAATATAATGGTTATGGCAAATTTTTTAACTGGATTCATCAAGGTTATTATATTGCAAATTTAAGCTTTTTAGCAATTGCTAATCTTGCCAATTCCTCATATGAGTCATCAAGAGTTTTAAGTTCAATTTTTGTTTTATATTTATTTTCTAAGGCTTTTTGAATTAAATAATCAGCAAGCTTTGGATTTTTAGGTAAAATCGGTCCGTGAAGATAGGTGCCGACGCTGTTTTTATAAAGAGCACCTTCTGTTTTATCATTGCCGTTGTTACCAAATCCTTTTAATACCTTTGCTAAAGGTTTGATATTTTTACCTAAAAATGTTTTGCCGCCGTGGTTTTCAAATCCTACTAAAAACCCAAAATTATCCGATTTTGCAATTATATTTCCAATAAGTCTCCTGTCTTTTGAATTTTCTGTGTATAAATCAAAAATACCCAAACCCGTAATGACATCTCCATTGGCCTTTTTATAATATTTACCCAAGAACTGATAGGCGCCGCAAACATATAATCCCGGTATGTTATTTTCTATCAAATCTTTTAAATCCTTCCTTTTTGAATTTAAATCTTTAGCAACAATTTCTTGTTGTTTGTCCTGTGCTCCGCCCATTAATAGTAAGTCACATGTATAAAGCATTTTATGGTCAAAACCAACGTTCATATTTAAAATTTTAATTTTAATATCTCTCCATTCACATCTTTTCTGCAATGTTTTGACATTACCGATATCGCCGTAAACATTCATAAGAGCAGGGTATAGCCAGCCGATGGTCAATGATTGATGATTTATGATTGATGATTTATGATTTTGTTTCATAATATTTTTTTGCCAATGATTAGTTTTCTTACCTCAAGCATGGCAGAGTAGGTAGGCAGAATATATAGAGTTTTATTTTTATTTGTTTTTTCTAAAGCAATGTTAACAGCATTTTTCAAATTAGGTTCAATTCTAAATTTTAAATTTGAAATTTTAAATTGAGAAGAAATTGCATATTTTAACCTAAGAGCCATATCAAAGCACCTATCTCCACTCACCACAATATTTGAGAAATTGGTAATAATTTTTTCTGCATTTGTATCCCAAATCCAGGAAACATCCAGGCCGTCAGGAATTCTGTCGTTTAAAACAATTAAAATATCAGTGGCTTTTAATGAATTTATTGTAGAAAGCGACTGGTTAAAGCCTGTTGGGTTTTTAGATAAAAATATTTTTATTTTCTTTTCTTTAAATACTAGTTCTTCCTGTCGACCAAAAGCGGGCTTAAAGCTCTTCAAAGCTTTTTGAATAACTTCATCTTTTATATTTTCATTTCTTGCGAGTAAAACCGCAGCCAAAACATTATACTTGTTATACTCCCCTGCTAATGGAAAATAGGGAAGGGTAGAAATATCTGTTTTTGGTTTTTTAAATTTGCAATTTTGACATTTCCAGTTTCCTAAATGAGAAAAATAAACATTTTCATACACTAAAGGATTAAAACATTCAGGACAATAAATAGAATCTGCGCCATGACTTATTTTATTATTGTTTTTTTCGTTTAAACCAAAATATAATTTTTTATTTTTTAAGTTATTTCCAAGGTAAGCAATTTGAGGATCATCTGCGTTTAAAATTAATACAGACTTTGAAGTCAAGTTTTTAAATGATTCTTTCCATTTTTTTGTTATCGTATCTATTTCTCCATATCTATCCAGCTGATCTCTGAAAAGATTTAAAGCAATAATATAATCAGGATTTAAAGTTTTATTAATTTCCGGTAATGAATTTTCGTCAATTTCAAAAATCGCAAAATCATAATTTGCATTTTTAAATAAGCTGCTCGATAGAATAACAGAAGAAGCTATACCATTTAGTAAATTTGCACCGGATGAATTAAGAAAAAATTTTTTATGATTTTCTTTAAGAATTGTTTTAATAAGTTTTGCAGTGGTTGTTTTACCGTTTGTTCCGCAGATTATGACAATTTTGGTACGACTATTCAAAAAATGGAAAGAATCATTTAAAA
>JAMCQQ010000027.1:2270-8829 GCA_023379515.1 Actinomycetota bacterium | reverse complement strand
ACCTCCGGAAGACTACGCAGTTAAAGAAATCAGATATCCATTCATCAGCTTTGTTTTTATACTGGGCCACTGCTATGGAAAACGAACATGTCTCTTTGCCTGATTGTGTATAGCGAAGGTCGGGATCCCGGGTAAGATTTCCGATTAAAGTTATATTGTTCATGCTGCAGCACCTTCTTTCTTGGCTTTTTGCTCGGCTTTTGTTTTTGCGTTTTCACTGTCAACCCATTCATCAAAATCTTGATCGAGATCTTCTTCTGCTTCATCTGCATTGTCTTCCGGAGGTTTTTTGTCAGCTGGCGGTTGCATTTTTTCTACCTTTTTTTCAAGGATCTTAAATACTTCTTCCATCTGGACCTTGGTAAGCTCTTTTGAAGACTTTATTTTGTACTGTTTATAAAGCCATTCCTTAAACTTTTCTTCATCTATCTCCGCATTGGTTATCATGGTATACATGCGTTTGAGCTGATCAGTGGTGACTTTGCCCGACATATCTTTGCTTCTTGCAGCAGTAGATCTTGCTGTTGTAGTTTTGCTATCGCTGTTTTTGTTATCTAACTTCTCCTGGAAGCTATCCGGATCATCCTTATCAGTGGGGATATTGAAAAACTTAAGCATGAAGTATTTTTCAGCATAGGTTAATGCTTTGCCGACTCCCTTTTCTCCAGTATCCAGGCCCTGGCCATACCAGTGGCATAATATAAATTCCTCCGGATTCTCTGCATTTACCCATTTAAAATCCATTTCAAGCTCTGTAAGATGTTCTTTTGAACCTGACTGATTTTTCTCAATCAAATTTTTTGATGTCACTGAAGGAATTAGTAGCAGCTGCAGCTCATCCATTTTTGCCTTTAATGCTGCAAGAGTCTGCGAGCTTGAAACAAACTTGAACTGGTACCCTTCATTTTCTTTTTTCAAATAAGGTACCGTTTTTCTTACTTCAATTAATTTCTGATAAATATTCATTTTTATATCACATCCTTAAATGCTTTTGTTCGTGCCTCTGCATAGTAAGCGTCTCGTCCAGATAAAAACCAGTCAAAATATCCTGCTTCAAATAATGTATCTACAGATACTGATTTGATTGCAAAATTATCTCCTTTGGTTTTAGGCATATTAACAACAATTACTCTTTTGACAGGGTATAATTGTTTGCCATTAAGAATTTGCTCGAGTGCCAGCTTTACATATGCAATAGCTTGAATAAAATTGGTCTCATAAATATCCTTACCTGTTTTGTAATCAGATAAAGTAAGTTCGCCATTGATCAGCGAAAGATCATCAAGAGTTCCGCCGTAACGATGAGTTTCTGAAACAAAGTCTTTTTCAAAAAGTACCGTTTCTATCTTCTGGCCTTCAAAAGTTTTGTCATGGCTTCTTACGCATTCCAGGGCAAGCTTCCATACTTCTTCCTGGATATTTGAGTTATCAATTTCAAATCCCTTTTTTCTTGCTGCAAGTATTGCATGAGCTACGGTCCCGATTTCACCAGCCTTGTCACGCTTGCCGTAAAGGGGATAAACACTGAAACAATAAGCATTCTTTCTCATATTCCCTGCAGCAAAGGCCCAAGACACTGCTTCTTCTTTTGTCATGGATTCCAAGTCAGCTGCAAGAATCTGACAAGCTTCAGGAATGTTTTTAAACCTGGGTTCTTTGCCCTGGTTAAATCCCCACATTGGCAATGCTGGTTTATCAAGTTTCCCTATTGCTGTTGTAACTCCAACTACTGCAGTACCATCTTTTAATCTATAAGTAATATGAGGTTCGTCAAAATCAATTTTTATTTTCGGTCTTTCAATTGTTGCTGTTTCCATTAAACCAATACCTCCTGCTTGTAGTTATTTGCCATAACTTCGCCGTCTTCGATATAGATTCCTACCTTGCCGGTTTCATCAACCTGCTCGATGATGATGTCATAGCCTTTTTCTGTTGCGAGCTGCTTTATTACTTCTTTGCTTGAGCTGTCAAGAAGAGAACCGTCCCGGATGAAGATATCTTTTAAAGTCGGATTCATTGCCATTGCAATTGACAGAGATACTTTTAATTGTTCGGCTGATGAGAGCTGTGCAAAAGGTATGTCGTTAAAGATTACGCCGTCTTCATCAACAGCGAGTCCATCGATGGGCATTTTGGAACTGGTGACCAGGCTTTGAATCTCAGCCTTAATTTTTTCAAGCTCAGCTGTCTTTGCCTTGCCTTCTGCTTCGAGTTTTTCGACATCTGATTTTTTGGCAAAATAAAGTCTGGCGTCTTTGATTTTGTCATTTATTGCCATAGCTTCGCCCCATTTTTTGCTTATTGTTTCAGTGTTTATCTTAGTCCTACTCTTGATTTCGGATTCAATGCCTGAGACCTCATTTTGGATATTTTTTAATGATTCCTTGTACTTCTTTAGTTCTTTTTCCAATTCAGCAATATTGTTAGATATCTGGGCTTCATTTTCCTTACTTGCTTTTAATTGTTCCTCGAGTTTCCAGATCTCATCATTATGTTCTGTAGCTTTTTTCAACTCTAAACTTATGGATGGAATATCAATTTCTTTTCCCGGAAGTTTTTCATCAGGTTTTTTCATTCCTTCGAGTTGTGCTTTTGCTGCTTTCCAGTCACGGCCAGTAAGGGTACGCTCATCAAAGATCTCTTTATATCCGTCTTCCAGTACCTGCAATTTATCCTCGATATTTAACAGTTTCAAAAGTGTTTGCTTCTGCGCTTTAGCATCAAGTCTTGCAAACTCGAGCGGATCAAATGAGAGATCTCCAATTAATCTGTCAAGCAGGGCCTGCGGACTGGGAAACTTAGCACCATCCTTATTTTCAACTTTCAGATATGATGTATCATTTGCAGTCCAGTTGCGGGTAACAATATAATCTCCAAGATTTACTGTTGAGATTGCATCCTTTTGACCTTCCCGGATAGGCTTGGTTGTATTCTTTAAGCTATCCTTGCCAGACAGGGTAAACCATATGCTATCAATTACGGATGACTTGCCGGCACCGTTTTTACCTGAAAGTATTGTTATTCCATCTTCAAAATTGATTTCAATAGCTTTTAGTTTTTTTACATTTTCGGATTTAAGTTTGATTATCTTCATCTTACATACCCCCAGGGTTCATTTTTGTTATGACCGTAAAGCTCGCTGTCATCGTCCAAATCTTCCGGGTAATCTTTAATAGGTTCAGCATTATTGCCGAGCATTTCTTCCGGATCTAGTCCAACATTCTTTAAAGCTTTCTCTGCCTGGAACTTTCCCAATTTCTCCAGTTGTTCTTTTTCCAGTTTTTCCTTTTCTAAATTTTCTTTGACTTTTTGCATTTTTGTTGTATCCTTTTAGTTAGTTAGATTATTAAGCCGCTCTTAGGGGTGGCTTATTTATTTCTCCTATAACTTTTCTATCAATTATTCTCTGCTGTCTTAAGTTATGGTTAAGCTTACAAATTTCTATTTCCGAATTCTTGATGTTGAGGTTTCTTATCTGATTTATCTTTGGATGATTGCCACGAATACCATCTTCCATATCAAGTTCTTCGATCAATATGCTGATAGACCTATTATGTTTAATTGTCTGGTGTTCATGTAATCTCTCAATCCCATTGCAGTCGTCCAACTCATCAAATTCAGGATCTTTTAATAACACTGGCATTTTTATCACCACCTTTGCTTAAATTTCTCCAAATCAAGCCGTCTCTCTGGATTCTATAAAGTTCTTTGAGTATGGCTCTATTTAGATTTTTTATTGCTGTTATTAGCTTTTGCAATTTTTATTTCCTCTTCTTTAAAAAAATTGTCTATGTAATCCTGTGATATTTGCTTAATCTTTACCATTTAGTTGCTCCAGTCTCTTAATAAAATCCTCACATGGATATAAATTCATAGCGACAACCTGATAAACATAATGCCTGTCAAATCCTATAAGCTTTGCAAACTTGTCAAAGTCAAAACTGTTATCATTATTTCTTGGGACCAACATTCTTACTCGCTTTGACATTCGGTATCTTTTGATGGATAAATCCCAGAAATCCTGATTGTTAAAATTGCTTATTTTCTTATTTTCGTTTGTGCTTGAATTTGCCATATACTTGTCTATGTACCGTTTTTATTTTTCGTGTCTTAAACTGCGTGTAGATACGTGCTTTTCATATATTTCTTTGCTTAATTCCTTTTTAAGCCAAATCATGCCAAAACTTATAATGAAAATGCCTGCAACTAATAAGAGTAAAAACATCTATAACCTCTCTATATCCGGTTCAATCATCGAAAACTGTCTTAATTTTTTATATAGCCATTTAAAAAATCTCATGAAGCCTTCTCTTTCTGTTCTTTTATCTGTCTTTTGATAATCTCTGCCTTAACATATTTCAAAGTTTCGATTATTTCTTTTAGTGTTACTGTTGACATTGATTTTCCTCTTCTTCGATTAACTGATCGATGGAATCCAGGTTTAATATTTCTTTGAGTTTTTGAGCTTGGTTGAGAGTTGGAGAAGTTTTACCATTTACCCAATGAGAAATGGTATAAATACTTACTCCCATTTTTTTTGCAATATACTCTTTTTGATAACCAGATTTTTTTATCAGTTCGTTAAGTTTTATCATTTACCTATTTTTCTGCTTAATGTTTTTTAAATATACAAATTATTTGATTAATAAACATTTTATCTAATTAATAAACAATGTCAATAGTTTTTTACAAATTATTTTGCAAATTGTTGTATAATCAGACATTATGATTGAAGAATCAGTCAAAATAGGAAAACGAATTAAATTAGCCCGAACTTATGCAGACCTTACTCAAGACGAACTTGCTGAAAAAATGAGTTTTGAAAGAGGAGTAATCCAACGTATGGAAAAAGGGCAAAGAAAAGTAGATCTTCAGGAAATAAAAAGAATTGCTGAAATTACTGGAAAGAGTGTAGAATTTTTTACTGAAGACGAACCAGAAATAAAAATAGCTACCAACCACTCTCAAAAAATAAGGGATTACCATGACTTATCCGATGAAGCCCTTGAAGCCATAGACAAACTTGCTGAACTTTTAAGAAAGAAATAATAAGACTTTTAGATACATGAATAATCCTTGCATTTTAATAAAGGAATTGCCAGATTCTTTAAATGCTGTTTACCTTGCCAAAGATGATAGAGCTATTATTTGTATAAATTCAAAACTCAATAGGACACAAAGAGAATGTGCTTTAACCCATGAATTAATACACCACGAATATTATCCTGAATGTAATTTTTACAAATGCAATACTTACTACGACATTTGCCAATGCAATTGGATTGAAAATAGGATTGAAGAGAAAACAGCGAGATGGTTAATATCGGATTCCATACTTGAAAGTCTTGTTATCCCCTATGTAGATGTATACCCATTATCTGATATTGCTGATGAAGTAAATGTTACCGAGGATTTATTAAAATTAAGATTAGAAATTTATAAAAAAAGCAATAAAAAATTTTCCATATAAGAACGAAAAATTAATATATAATAATAACATTATGAAATAATAAAAAAGGAATGGATAAAATGAAAAAATATCTCATACCGATTATGTTGATTGTATTGGTTTTTAGTTTGATTTCATGCACTACAATAAAACAAACAAATAAAGAAACAACTACCGCTGAAGAAGTCATAACAACACAATCCTCGAACAATCCACCTATAGCCAAAATTAATATTATTGGAAAATTACAAAAATCAAAAACTATAAAATTTGATGCTTTCTCTTCTTCCGATGCAGACCATGATCCACTAACTTATGAATGGTTATTACCTGACGGTACTAAATCAAATGAAGGGTCAGTAAATTTTACCCCTACAAAATTAGGAGATTATGAAGTTAATCTTACTGTTTCAGATGGTAAGAGCCAATCAGCTGATAAACAAATCTTTAAAATTGAAAATTCTGCACCGGAAGCAATAGCTAAATCTGATAAAATTGATATTCAACTTGGTGAAACTGTTCAACTAAATGGTAACGCCTCCTTTGATAGTGATGGAGATATATTATCTTATAAATGGAGCTTGCCGAACAACAGCAAAATGGTAGAAGGTAGTCAAATCAGTTTTACCCCAACAGAAACAGGAAAACAATTAATCATCCTTTATGTTACTGACGGCGAGAGGTCCAATTCTGCGGATATAACAATTAACGTTACTCAATCTGAAGAACAATTCAAAAAATCCTGCAAGAATGTTAAATATAGTGAACTTCTAAGAAACCCTGATGATTATTTAATGAAGCCAATCCATGTTAAAGGCGAAATTGTCCAGTATCTCAGTAATGAAGAATTTCATTTTAATATAACTAAAGGCAGCTATGGTTTTTGGGATGATAGAGCATGGTTAGTTTTAAATAATCCTTCAGAAGAAAATATAATTGAAGATGATATTGTTGAAGTTTGGGGTTTTGGTGGAGGCAACCAAGAATATAAAACGGCTTTAGGTTCTACGAATACCATCCCTTTGATTTTTGCTGAATATGTTGAAATAATTCAAAAAGCTGATTAACAGATGAAAACAGCCTTTGTATATCATCCCAAAAACCATAGCT
>JAMCQQ010000027.1:0-2260 GCA_023379515.1 Actinomycetota bacterium | reverse complement strand
CCTTAGAGATTCTTACATCAAAAGCTCTTTTTGCTGAATATGTTGAAATAATTCAAAAAGCTGATTAACAGATGAAAACAGCCTTTGTATATCATCGATACTCTCATTATGAACAAGCTCAAGGCTACACTTTAGAAGCCCAGAGAAGCATTACAAAAAACTTAGCCCAAAAACATGAGGCTGCAATAGTTTCTGTTTATGAGGACGAGGCAATAAGTGCAGCCACTATTGATAAACGTCCGGCAATGGTTGAACTTCTTAATGATCTGCCAAAACTAAAACCAGATTATCTAATCGTTACAGACCAAGATAGAATATCACGATCCAATGAATTCTGGGTAGTCAAAATTAAACTTGCAAAAGTTAAAGCTTCTATAATTACCGAAAAAGAAGGAATAATAGACCAGGATAATGCAACCATTGAGGCAATGTCGGATATGAGAGCAGCATTTTCTAAACTTGAACGGTCTGATATTGGTAAAAGAATTAAAAGAGCTTTTGATGTAAGAATCTCTAAGGGACTGCCACTGGGCAATTTAAAACACATATTTGGCTATGACTGGATAAAAAACCAAATTGTTGATGATAAAAAAATAGATGGCAAACTTGTTATTAATGAGTATGAAGCCAAGATAATAAGACTTGTGTTTGACCTTTACAATCAGGGCAGAGGTCTTGACTGGATTACAAGAAATTTAAACAAGGATTATAAAACTCCATACGGTCTTAAGTTTTACCGTTCTATGGTAAGGCATATTATAAACCGTGCTCTGTACTGCGGATATGTAATTCATCATGGTCAGTTGTATAAAGGCAGCCATGAGCCCATCATAAGCGAGCAAACTTTCAGTATTGCTCAAATAGAATACAGAAACCGATACAGATATAATCCTGGTAAGTCTACAAAACATCTACTAACAGGATTTTTGGTTTGTGCAAGTTGTGGTTCTACTCTTTATGTTGGAAGCAGAACACATTCTTACAGATGTTCGGGCCTGTCTTATAACAAATGCAATGATTTTACACAGATAAATAAAGATATCATCGAAAAATACATAGAAGAGGCAATTATCGAAAAAATAAGGGATTTAAAGATTGATATAAAAATTGACAATCCAGTTAAAAAACCAAAACCAGCCGGCAATGAAAGAGAAATTATTAATACAAAATTAGAAATCCTTGCAACTGAACGTGTTGATGGCTTTATTTCAAAAGAACTGTATAGGAAAAAATATGTTGAATTAAATAATCAATTGGAGAATTTAAAAAAAACAAATATAAAATCCCAAATAGAGATTACATTACCGGATTTTACTACTGAAGAAATTTACCTAAAAAGTAATATAATAGAAAAACGTAAGATAATATCAGATTTCATTGATAAGATAGAGCTTGAAAGCCTTAAGAAGAACGGACACAGAGACCCCGAAAAGAGAGTAAAAGTTTATTGGAGAGATATTATCTCCTAAAAGTAATGCATTACAACTGTAAAGCATTATTAATAGGAGATTTAAGGGAGCACTGACTACATCAGCCAATGCTCCCGGCGAGGTGTAAGTTATTTACTTGACGGACCCAAACTACTGTAAATTTTTACAGTTACTGATTTTTTATCTCAATTCCAATTTCCTTAAACTTCCCAAATATAGACGCAATAGATTTAGCTATCAATGCAGCCCATACAAGACCCGTTATAGCAGTTAAGGGAATAATAGTTTCAAGTCCTATATCGTAGCCGAGATAACTAATAAGGTAAGGAATACCGATATTTAATCCTGCTAGAAATATCCATATAAGAATATATGGCAGAAGTCCTGATTTCATGAAGTCCAAGAATTTTTTCCAGTCAAACTGGCCTGTTTTTAATTTTATGGACACGCATAAAATCAAGTCAAGCAGCATTAAAATCAATATAACAATAAGACCTATGATTAAGCTTTTAAATATTAATAACATTTTTCACCTCCTAATAAAATTTATTTGTAGATCTCAAAATTATTTTGCATATCAGCATGAACAAAAGTTCCATATACTTTGAACCCATTCATGTCCGGACATAGCTTTATAATTATCATGGCATATTTATATGTTGCCAGTGTAATTTTTAAAGGTTTTGTATCTCCTGCTTTTGCAGACATATGCTTAGAGTTAACGGATCCTCCACCGTGAGTATTCCAAAAAGGAGTCCTATAAAAACTATTGTATTGGATGGATACATATCTTTTATTTATTACTGCAAGATAATCAGCTACCAACTGCA
>JAMCQQ010000026.1 GCA_023379515.1 Actinomycetota bacterium | reverse complement strand
CAAATCAATACCTGCGCCCAGGGGAAATATTTTTGACAGGAATGGCAAACTGCTGGTAAAAAGCATTCCTTCCCCTGCAGTTGCAGTAGACCCCCGGATTGTTGCCAATAATAAGGAAGTGCTCGAAACGCTTAGTGAAAAATTAAATATTCCCTATGATGAAATAGTCAAAAAAGTTGATAAAAGCAATATTTCCTATCTTGAAAGAGTCATTTTGAAACAGAACATTGATTATGGAACAATGATCTATCTTAAAGAAAATGCCAATTCATTGCCCGGAGTAGAAATTGTTAACGTATTTTTCAGAGATTATGAATATGGCTCGCTGGCCTCTCATGTACTTGGATATATTGGTGAAATTGATGAGGAACAACTGAAGATGAAAAAATACAGCATTGGATATGAAGGAGGAGATCAGATAGGGCTTACCGGTATAGAAGAAGTTTATGAAGATATTCTTAAAGGGACCAAAGGCAAAATTACTTATGAGGTTGATCCGCTTGGAAAACCAAAAAGTATTGTTGAAGAGGTACCCTATACCAATGGAAATAATATATATATCACAATTGATATAGATCTTCAGAAAGTTGTCGAAGAATTGCTTTCAAGCTCAATTATGGCTGCGAGAGAGAAAAAAGTTCCGCGGTCTGAAGACTATTTTAAGGCTCCTGGCGGTGCAATTGTTGTACTGAGTGCAAAGACAGGCGAAATACTTGCCATGGCAAGCTATCCAACATTTGACCCCTCTGTTTTTACAGGTGGAATTTCGGTATCTGACTGGAACTATTTAAATGATCCGAAAAATGATTTTCCGTTAAATAACAGAGCCGTGATGTCATTTGCAGCAGGCTCTGTTTTTAAAATAGTGACAGCTTATGGCGGACTTTCCGAAGAAGTTGAAAGTGAAAATAGTGTAGAGCGCTGCAATGGGGTCTGGTATGGTCTTGGAAGAGATTTTCCTAAATACTGCTGGTTAAAAAGCGGTCATGGCAGTTTGAATATTCTGGGTGCAATAAAAAATTCCTGCGATATTTATTTCTATAATGTAGCTTATAAACTTTTTGTAAAAAATAATAATAAGGATGAGCTATTGCAAAAATATGCAAGAATATTTGGTTTTGGAAGTAAAACAGGAGTCGATCTGCCTTATGAAGATGGCGGGTTAGTTCCCGATAAAAAATGGAAAAAAGAATTTTTTAAGGACCAGAAAGATAATTCAATATGGTTTCCGGGAGATACCGTCAATATGGGTATTGGACAGGGAGATGTATTGACTACACCCCTGCAAATGGCACAGGCTTATTCGATTATAGTAAACAGAGGCTTAAAATATACACCTCATTTTATAAAAGAAGTTAAAGATGCAGAAGGCAATACTTTCCTTGATCCTGGCAACAAGAGCTATGAAGATTTGAATTTAAACAAAAATTATCTTGAATTAATAGAAAAAGGTATGGGTCTTGTTGTTTCACAGGGAACTGCAGCGAGCAGATTTATAAATTTTCCGATAAAAGAAATCCCGGTAGCAGGAAAAACAGGTACCGCTGAAGTTTTTGGCAAACAAGACTATGGATGGTTTGCAACTTATGCTCCTATAGGAAATTTCGGAGTAGAAATTGTTGGTATGTTAGAACAAGCAGGTGGTGGTTCGAGTTCGGTTGCCCCCATTGCTGAGAAGATTTATGAATATTTATTCAATATCAATTCAAAATGAAAGAATCATTTATAAAAAAGAATAAAAATTTAGATTTTAACTTTGAACTCCTGGAAGATGAAAAAAAAAGAAAGATTAAGTTTGATTTCATGCTTCCGATAGCAGTATTTTTGCTTTCAGGTTTTGGTCTTCTGATAATTTACAGCGCTACAAAATTTAGCATGCCAGGCGGTGTGACAGACCCGATGTATTATCTTAAAAGGCAGGGCTACTGGTTTATCGGTGCTGCAACAATATTCATCTTTATTCAATTTTTTAACTACAGGCTTATCCAAAAGTTCTGGTGGGTATTTTTTCTGCTGAACATTGCAATTCTAGTTGCCGTACTTGCTTTTGGATACGAAGTTCATGGTTCCAAAAGCTGGATAAATTTAAAGCTTTTTCCCATACAACCTTCAGAATTGGCAAAAATATTAATGGTTATATCTGTCGCGGCTTTGCTTTCCAAATGGCCGAGGGAAAAGGAAAATAAAGTTGGTTTTAAAAAAGTTTCACTTTCCTTTTTAGCAGCGGCGATAAGTATGCTTTTGGTTCTTTTCCAACCGGATTATGGAACTGCGCTGATATTTTTTATAGTTTATATGGGAATGCTTTTTATTTCAGGTGCTAATTTTTTCTATTTTTTCGGTATCCTTGCAGCCACTATTGGAGGGTTCTTTGCAGCAATAAAAATTGGTTTGATAAAGCAATACCAGCTTGACAGGATTCTGGTTTTTTTAAAACCTGATATTCAAAAAGAGGGTATCGGCTATAACCTTTTTCAGTCGAAGCTGGCCATAGGTTCCGGAGGGCTTTGGGGTAAAGGTTTGTTTCTTGGAAAGCAGACAAATTTAAGCTACGTTCCTGAGCATCATACAGATTTCATTTTTTCAGTAATAGGCGAAGAAATCGGTTTTTTCGGTGCGATTTTTATTATTCTGGTACTGGGTCTTATCATCTGGCGCTGTTTTTATATTGCATCAAAGGCGCAAAACAGCTTTGGCTCTTTAATCGCATCAGGAGTTGGCTTCATAATCTTATCCCAGGTTGTTATAAATATTGGAATGACAATAGGAATAATGCCGATAATTGGCATACCGCTGCCATTCTTAAGTTATGGGGGTTCCAATCTTTTAAGCATATTTATTGGGATAGGGTTGGTTGAAAATGTTTATCTTAGAAGAGACTTAAGGAAAAACCACGAAATTGCTAACGAGGAGTTTGATTGATGAATCTGGAATTTAAGGAGCTGGAAAAACTTCTTTCAGGAATAGAAAAACCCGGGAGATATATAAATCATGAAATAGGCATAAAAAGTAAAAGCAAGGATTTTATTGAAAATCATCCCCACACCGTTTTGAGTGTACTTGCATTTCCTGATATATATGAAGTTGGAATGCCTAACTCAGGAATTCAAATTTTATATCAGATAATAAATAAGCATTCAGAGTTCAGCGCAGAAAGGGTGTATGCACCATGGATAGATTTTGAGACAAAGCTCAGAAAAGAAAAAGTAAAATTATTTTCACTTGAAAACAGATTTTTTCTTGATTGTTTTGATTTTATTGGCTTCAATGCTGCTCATGAAATGCTTTATACAAATATTCTTAACATGCTGGACCTTGGCGGCATCGCAGTTAACTCAAAAGACAGAAAAAACATTTTTCCTCTGGTATGTGCCGGCGGCTCTGCTACCGTAAATCCACAGCCTCTTTCAAAATTCATGGATTTTTTTGTCGTTGGTGATGGCGAAGAAGTGATTGTATCTTTGCTTGAGAAGATAAGATACTTTAAGAAAGCGGAAAATAATGAAAAAGGGAAAAGCACCAGTAAAGAATTATTGCTGAAGGAAATTAGTAAACTAGACGGTGTCTATGTGCCTGTTTTTTTTAAAGTATATTTCAACACAGACTGCAGTATAAAGAAAATTGAGCCGGATATTAAGATAAAAAAAGCTGTAATCAAAGATCTGAATGATTATGAAATTGTTACAGAGCCTATTATACCTAATATCCAGATTGTTCATGACAGGTTTTCTGTTGAAATTATGAGAGGCTGTGCAAGAGGCTGCAGGTTCTGTCAGGCAGGTTTTGCAAATAGGCCCCTGAGGCAGAGGAAAGCGAAAAATCTGATAAATCAATGCATCGAAGGATTAAAAAATACAGGTTATGATGAAATTTCATTTACATCTCTTTCGAGTGCAGATTACAAGGAACTGGAATATCTTATTACAAATATTTCAAATTCCCCATATTCCGGCTTACTTTCAATATCAATGCCTTCACTGCGGCTTGATAGTTTCAATTTTGGGTTAGCCGAGCTTATATTAAAAGGCAGAAAAACCGGCCTTACCTTTGCTCCCGAAGCAGGCAGTCAGAGGTTGAGAGACATAATAAAAAAAGATATAAATGAAGAAGAACTGCTTCATTGTATGGAAATAGCTTTCAGCAGAGGGTGGGATAAGGTAAAGCTTTATTTCATGGTTGGCCTGCCGTTTGAAGAGCAGGAAGACATAGAATCAATAATTGTACTTATCGACAAAATAATAAACAAAGCTGCGGAAATAATTCCAAGAAAAAAAATGGGACGATTTCAGATCAACATAAGCATAAATGCCTTTTGCCCGAAACCATTTACACCTTTCCAGTGGGCACCTCAGGATGATATACAAAAGCTTAAAGACAAGCTTGTTTATCTTTCAAAAAAAATTCCAAAAAGATTTGTCAAGCTTAACTGGACAAGCCCCGAAAAAAGCAAAATAGAATGTGCCCTTGCAAGAGGGAACACTCTTTTGGGAGATGTCATTGAGAATGCATGGAAAAGAGGCGCAAAGTTTGATAATTGGACCGATTATTTTAATTTTGATATTTGGATGGAAGCATTTGAAGCAGAAGGGTGTGATGTGGATTTTTATGTTACAAGAGAAATTCCATCAGATGAAATTCTTCC